>DATCYI010000470.1:0-8879 GCA_036570385.1 Acidimicrobiales bacterium
CACCGCCGTCGGCGGTGCTCGTGCTGCGAAGGGCGCGACGAGCACGGGCGCGACGGCAGCGACACGGGTTGTCGGCGCCGGCTCATCCAGCGAACGCCCGGCGGGCGGGCCATCGGGTGGCGGCCACCAACGACCGTCGCCAGATCCGACCCAGCGAGGGAGGCGACCGGATGGCCGCTGAGCACGTCGACCGTACATACCGCCTCGAGCCCCTCGACACGTCCGGCGTCTTCCTGGGCCTGGGCGTCGTCCAATGCGCCCTCCTCGGCGGAGGCATCCTCGCCGCGGTCCTTGCCCTCACCGCAGGATTGCCGCTTCCCATCGCGGTCGCGCCGGTCGTGGGTGCGGCGATCGCGAGCTTCGCTCGCCTCGGCGGCCACCCGGTGTGGGAGTGGCTTCCGCTTCTCGCAGGCTGGATCGCTGCACGGCTTCGCAGAGGCCGACGCTGGGCTGCACCGCTCCCGTTGTGGGGATCCAGTGAAGCGACCGCCCCGATGCCGCCGTGCCTCGACGGCCTCGACATCGTCTCCGTCCCCTGGCGGGCCTCCACGTCACTCGGCGCTGTCCGGGACCGTCATCGCCGCACGCTCACCGCAGTCATCCCTGTGACCGGCCCGCAGTTCGTGGTCGAACCCAGACCCGAGCAGGAACGGCTGCTCGCCGGCTGGGGCGACGTGCTGGCGCAGTTCGCGGTCGAGCGAGGTGTCGTCACCCGTCTGTCGTGGTCGGACCTCGCTCGCCCCTCGGGCATGAACGACCATCTCAGCTGGATCGCAGATGGGCCGCGAGGCGTGTCGAACGAGGCCGCTGCCGCGTCGTACCGAGAGCTGCTCGACGTAGGCACTGCCACGGCCATCTCGCACGACGTCGTCGTCACGATCACCGTGGCTCGCGACCGACTCGGACGCCACCGCGCCGGATCAGGTAACGCCGACGAGCACCTCCAGCGAGCGTTGGCCACCTCCACTGACGCCCTACTTCGCGGCCTCCGCACCGCCGGGCTCGCGACGTCTGACCCGCTGGACCAGCACGACCTCCAGCGCCTCCTGCGAGCCCGCATCGAGCCGGTACCGGCACCCCGGCGAGCATCCAGAGGACGCTTGATCGATCGCCTATCCCTCGTTCGGACAGCGACCGCTGGGCCGCTGACCCTCGAGACGCAATGGGATCACCTGCGAGTGGATGGCGCGTTCCACCGCACCTGGTGGGTCGGCACCTGGCCACGGCTGGCCGTCCCTCCGGCATGGCTCGAGCCCTTCCTCTCCGGCGGCGGCGTGACCCGCACCATGACCGTGGTACTGGTTCCGGTCTCCACGCACCAGAGCCGCCGACGGATCGAACGAGACCTCGTCAAGCTCGAATCCGACGCCAGCACCAAGGAGGACAAGGGCCGCCGAGTCGACGCCCGGCATCGCCAGCCGGACGCCCTTGTGGGGCTGGACGAGCGCTGGCTTCAACTCGCACGGTGGGAACCGAAGGCAGTTGATGCCATCATCAAGTTCGGCAAGAGCGCCCCGATGGCGTGGCAAACGACGGTCGCTCTCACGTGGATTGAGGCGGTCATCGACGGCCGGTTCGACCTGATCGCGAATCACCTCTACTTCTTGGAGGAGTGGTTCAGCGAGCTTCGCAAGGCTGGGTTGCTCGACGGTGACGTCAAGAACCAGTACCACCGCATCATCGACGGCCTGGCTGCGGCAGGTGATCGCGCTGCGGTCAGGCTCCAGCAGCTGGATGAGTGAAGCTTCTTGGTTGTTGACGCTCGACGGCGGCAGCCCGCCGACCCGCCAGCCCACGATCGAAGGAACCGTCAAGCGATGATCGCTCTTGTGCGATCATCGCATTGATGCGATAGTGTTCGCATGTGTCCGAAGTCGAGCTCCACGACGAGGTCGTCGAGTGGATGGACACGCTCGATGACGTCGAGTGGGAACGGACCATCGTGGTGATCGACCGGCTCGCGACCCTCGGTTCATCGGCACGGATGCCTCTGTCGAAGAGCCTGGGCGATGGGCTGTTCGAGCTGCGGTTCACGCTCGGCTCGACGGCCCGACGGATCACCTACCGGTTCACCAGGGACGGCCGGATCATCCTGCTGACCACCTTCCGCAAGCAACGCAACAACGAACGCAACGAGATCGTCCGGGCCCGCAGGGCCGCGGAAGCCTGCGCCGAGCAGTACCCCTGAAGGAGACGAGGACTGTGGCGAACTACTCCCGCTGGGAAGACGTCAAGAAGAAGCGCCCCGCGCCCGATGCCGACACCCGCGCCGGGGTGGAGCAAGACCTCGCGCTCGGTCAGCTCATCTACGACCTGCGCACTGAGGCCGGCCTCAGCCAGCGTGAGCTCGCCGAGCGGATGGGCACCACCCAATCGGTGATCTCCCGGCTCGAGGAAGGCGGGGGAGCGCGCAACCGCATCGACACGCTTGCTCGAGTGGCCACTGCCCTCGACCGTCACCTCGTCGTGTCGTTCCCCGAGAAGGTCCCCGCCAAGCTCAAGGACGCCGTCCAAGTCGCCTGATCGCGGCTACTTCGAGCGGGCAGGACTTCTACACTTTTTCTACACCGCGGGCTGGTATTGCGTGGTACAACAAGTGACGGACCGGGACGCCATATGCGCGAAACCCCTGCTCAGCGGTGCTACTTGGTACGGGATTGGACCACAAGAGACGCTGACCGTCCGCTCATAACCCGAAGGTCGCTGGTTCAAATCCAGCCCCCGCCACCATCGTGAGTGCATCGGCCCAGGTCAGGGACCTGGGCCGATGCCGTTGACGGGGGCGTTCCTGCGGGTCAGGCGGTGTTCCTCCGGTTGTTCCTACGACGTTCCACCGTGTCGGGATCGGTCGTGGGAACGGGCCCGGCGAGGCGTTCGATGGTGCGGGCTGCCTCCGCGCTCATGCCGGGCAGGAGGTGCTGGTAGGTCTGGATGGTGTGGGCGATGTGGCCGTGCCCGAGTCGTTCGGACACGACCTTGACGGGGACGCCTTCCTTGATGAGGAGGCTCCCGTGGGTGTGCCTCAAGTCGTGGAACCGCAGGGGTGGGATGTCGGCGTTGGCGACGATGCGTCGGAACGACTGGTACAGGGCGTGGGGGTGGATGGGGTTGCCGTCGCCGTCGGTGAACACCCAGCCTTCGTCGTTGGTGATGCCCACGGCGGCGAACTCTGCGGCTTGGAAGGCGCGCCATCCTTCGAGCACCGAGATGGTGGTGTCGTCGAGGTCGATGCTGCGTCGGGCTTTGCGGGTCTTGCCGCGGGTCTGGTGCAGTTCGTAGCCGACGGCGACGAGGCCACGGTTGAGGGCCAGGCGCTTCTTCTTGGTGTCGATGTCGGTCCATTTGAGGCCGAGGACTTCGTTGCGGCGCATGCCGGTCATGGCGGTGAGCCACAGGATCGGGAAGAACCGGTGTCCGGCGGCGGTGCGCAGGAACGTCCGGAGTTGCTCGTCGGTCCAGGCCTGTCCTTCGATCTTCTGCAGCGACCGTTGCTTGGGGGCTCGGGCGATGAGGGCGACGTTGCGGGTGATGAGCCCGCGCCGGAGGGCGTCGGCGAGGGCGTTGCGGATGAGGAGGTGGATCTCGTACACGGTCTTGGGGGAGAGGCCTTTCCCGCTGGTGGGGTGGAGGAGCGAGTCGTAGAGCGACTCGATCTGCTGGTACCGGAGACGACGGAGTCCGGTCCGGCCGAGCACCGGGAGGATGTGGAGGATCACGTTGCGTTCGTAGCCTCGGTAGGTGCTGGTGGCGAGGTGGAGCTTCTTGGCTGGGAGCCACTGGCTGGTCAGGTACGCGCCCAAGGTCAGCGACCGGACACTCTCGACCCGGCGGGTCTCCTCCGCGGCGAGCTTGGTCATGAGCCCTTCGGCTTCGGCACGGTCGGTGCCGGCGGGGTGCCAGCGGCGCTGCTCCTTGCCGGTCACCGGGTCGCGGCCCTCGTAGATGACCACGTAAAACCGATTGCGGCGTTGAGCGATGTATCCGTTCATGAGCTTCCTCCATCAACACGCGGGTGCCGACGGTCGGAACCCGGAGGAACACTCGGTAGACGAACACCACCGGCGGGCGCTCATGGACCGGGCAGAAGCGAAAGCCCAGGTGAGGGACCGTGCGCCGTGGCGGCGGGACGCGTGGGAACGCAGTCGTCTGCTGGTTGTACTCATCGGCGGCTGCCACGTGGATCGCAACCGCGACGGACGGAGTCCCCACGAGAACCGACGCGCGGTTGGGGATCCCCTCCGTCGTGCTTCGGGGACGCGAGAGCACGAAGACGCGCGTCGCGTAGCCGCGTTGGTGGGCAGTCCGGGCGAGTGCTCCGCCGAACAATCGGTGGCAGCTGCAGACGCCGTGGGCGGGCATGGCCTGCGCTGCAGGCGTGTCGAGTGACCAGTCAGGGGCGATGCATGGGCGTCAATGCGAAGTGCTGAGGTCTGGTTTCAACCAGGCGCTACTACACCGGCTACATGCCTCGTGCTGGGCTCAGGAACGGCGTCGTTCCCTGCGCAGGAGGGAGCGGAGTGTCTCGGCGTTCGCGTAGCCGACTCGCAGGGCGATCTCGGCGGAGTTGAGGTCGGTGGTTGCCGAAAGGTGCCGAGCCCGTTCGATGCGAAGACGTTGGACGAAGCCGAGCGGAGTGAGGTTGAGCGCCGAACGGACTCGTCGTTCGAGGGTGCGCCGGCTGGTGCCGAGCGACTGCGCGACGGACGCGACGTCGAGCGGTTCGTCGAGGTGGGCGCGCACGAAGCGTTCGAACTCGACGACGATCGGGTCATCGTGGCGGAGGTGTTCGTAGGCGACGAAGGCCGCCTGCGACGGACGCTCGTCGATGATGAGCAGCTTGGCGACGTGCTGGGCCAGGTTGGGGCTGATCGATCGCACGAGTGAGAGTGCGAGGTCGATGTGGGCGAAGGCGGCGCCGGCGGTGACGACGTTTCCGTCGACCACGACCATGGTGTCGAGATCGAGGTCGACGGTCGGATAGCGCTTCCGGAACTCCGGCCCCAGGAACCAACTGGTGGTCGCCCGCCGGTGGTGCATCCGTCCGGTCTCGGCGACGGTGAACACGCCGGTGCACGCCGCGGCGATCTGGGTGGTCGCATCGTCGAGCCGCCTGAGTGACTCGATGACCGAACGAGCATCTCGGCTCTGCAGCGCGTCGTTGGTGGCGGCGGCGGTGAGGGTTCCGAGCGCGGGGACGACGACCACGTCGAAGTCGCCGGACTCCGACAGCGGGTGGTCCACCGACAGGGTCATCGATGTCGTCGTGGTCACCCGTCGCTTCGGTCCTACGATGGCGAGTTCGATCGGGTCGATGTGCGGGTCGACATCGCCGCGGGCTCCGTCGGCCACCCGCACGATGTCGATCACCGACGCGACCGCCGAGCCGAAGCAACCGTCGAGTGCGATCAGTCCGATACGCATGGCGTGAACGGTAGCAATACTGCCGTATGCGCCACTCCCTATCGCCCCTGGCTCGTCGTACGTTGGACTCCTCACACGAACAACCCCGCAAGCAAGGAGACCACCGTGTCAACACCCGCATCACTCCCGTACGCCTTCGTCGCCAAGATCGTCGCGGCCGATGGACAGCACGACGCGCTCGGCGATCTGCTCGCCGGCGCTGTCGAACTCGCCAACGAAGAAGAAGGAACGATCGTCTGGTTCGCGGTCCGTACCCACCCCGACACCTTCTGGATCTTCGACGCGTTTCCCGACGAGGCCGCTCGCGACGTCCACGCCAACGGCGCCATCGTCGAAGCCCTGATGGCAAACCAGCAGCTCCTCGGTGCAGCGCCCGAGATCCTGCCGGCCGACGTCCTCGCGTCCAAGCTCCCGTAGTCCGCCACCGCACGAGACGATCGGGTCCCGCCGAGCGGCAGGCCCCAATCGCCTCGACACCCGCACCACGATGACGATCCCCGACCGGCCGATCGCGAGGAGACGAGGCACCACCTATCGCACGCCCATATCTGCGTGGGACGCCGTCTCCAAGGTGCCGGAGTGGGCGAGGCCGCCGGCGCGTCCCCGAACGTCGAACTGTGGCGGTCGGGGGGTCCCGTTCGGTCATGATCATGGGGTGAAGCGCGACGGGGAGGCCGTGACCGAACAGTCACTGCAGGACCTCGTTGACCAGCTGGATGACGTCACGGCCCGTCGGCTGCTCGCTGACGCGGCACTGCGCGATGAGGAGACGGGGCGGGCGGTGCGGTTGGCGGCGGCCGGGCCGGAGGAGCGGCTGGAGGTGCTGCGGGTCGAGGTGGACTCGGGGCTGAGAACGCGACGGCACCTGGGCTACTGGGAGGCGTCGGAGTGGGCGGGGGAGGCCCGTCCGGTGGTGGCGGCATTGGCCGAAGCGGTTGAGGTCGGTCCGACCCGTGAGCTGGTGGAGCTGTTGCAGCGAGCGGTGGGGCACGTGGTGATGGTGATCCTGCGGGCGGATGACTCCAACGGCATGGTCGGCGACCTCGCCCGGGACCTGTTGGAGCTGCACGCCGCAGCCTGTCGACCGGGGGTTGCGGACCCGGTGAAGCTGGCGAAGTGGATGGTGAAGTTCTGCTTCATGGACCAGGACTTCTTCGAGGTCGACCCGGTCCGCTACGCCCCGGCACTCGCGGACAAGGGGCTCGCCGTCTACCGGCGGGAGGTCGCGGCGAGGTCGGAGGGAGCCGATCGCTATGCGTTCCGGTACGCAGCGGAGCGGTTGGCGATCCTGGACCGGGACGTTTCGGCGCTGGTGGAGATGCTCGGCGGTGACCTCACATCGCCGTACCAGTTCCAGCGGGTGGCCGAGGCGATGCTCGAGCTCGACCTGCCCGACGACGCGCTGCGCTGGGCACTGGATGGGATCGAGCGGACCTCTGGGTGGCAGGTGGACAAGCTCTACGACCTCGCAGCCGGACTCCTCGCTGGCCGGGGTGACGTCATCGGGGCGCTGCGGTTGCGCCGGGAGCAGCACGATCGAATGCCGAGCGCGACGACCTACGCGCTGGTGCGGTCGGCGGCGGACACGACCGGTGGGTGGGAGACGCTGCGAGCCGAGGCCAGAGCGGTGCTCGGTGCTCGTGACCCGGGCGGGTTGGTGGACGTGCTCCTCGCCGACGGCGAGTCCGAGGCTGCCTGGACGCTGGCCACCACCGACCCTGTCGGGTGGGAGGTCGGTGAGCATCGGTGGAAGCGCCTTGCCGAGGCCCGGGCCGTGACGCACCCGGCCGATGCCATGGTGGTGTGGTTCCGGTTGGTCGACGACGCGCTCACCACGGCGGACAAGCGGTCGTACCAGGCCGCGGTCCGGTACCTGAAGGCGGCGAAGAAGGCCGCAGCAGCAGCCGATGCCATGGTGGAGTTCGAGGTGCGGGTGGCTGGTCTGCGCGAGACGCATCGCCGGCGTCCGTCGCTGATCGCGATGCTCGACAAGGCCGGCTTCGCCTGACCAGAAAGCTGGCAGGGGATAGCATCGGCGCTATGGGCTGGGGACGACGAGCTCGAGGACGAGGTGGTCGATCGGCTCGCCTAGCTCGAGGACGAAGCGTTCGGTCAAGCGGAGCGGTACATCGATCTGCTCGCCGACGAAGGAGTGCACCTCGGTGAACCGTTCACCGGCCTGGAGCACCGCAAGGCCGGCGAGGGCGGAGAACGCGATGCAGCGAAGCATCGCCGAAGGCCACACCGTGGAGGAGGACTGATGACGGGACGACCGAGCTGGGATGAGGTCACGGCAGCCCGGACGCAGAGCCCGGAGCGCCGCCGGGGGCATGAAAAGGCGGGTCGGGCGATCCGTTTGGCGATGCAGATCCGCGCGCTGCGCGAGGCACGTGGCTTGAGCCAGCGCGAGCTTGCGGAGCGGGTGGGTACCACCCAGTCGGCGATCGCTCGGCTCGAGGGCGGCAACATCTTGCCGAGCCTGCCGACGTTGGACAAGATCGCCGAGGCGCTCGGCGCCGAGTTGAGCGTGGCCCTGGTCGACTTGAAGACCGTTTGAGTCGGGCATCCGTCGTCTCCCCCCAGCACAAGGTTCAACGCATGAGTCTTGACTCATCATGAGCAGTAGCTCATACTGGGTTGGTGTGGGAGGTCGAGGTCACCGACGAGTTCGCCGAGTGGTGGGGTGGCCTCACGTCCGACCAACAGGAATCGGTCACCGACCGCGTCGACCTCCTCGCCCAGCGCGGACCGGACCTCGGGCGGCCGGTCGTGGACCGCATCCAGACGTCGAGGCACCACAACATGAAGGAGCTCCGCGCGGCAAAGGACGGTGCGCTGCGCGTGCTGTTCCTGTTCGATCCCCGGCGGCAGGCCATCCTGCTCCTCGGCGGCGACAAGAGCGGCGCCTGGAACGACTGGTACGAGTGGGCGATCCCGGCCGCCGACGACCTCTACGACGCCTATCTCGATGAACTCCGACACGAGGGACTGATCTGATGGCGCGACACAAGTTCTCCGAGCTCCGCACCGACGTCGAGGGGCGCCCGGGCGCGACTGAACGTCTGGCGGCCAAGCGTGCCGAGACCCTCGAGGAGATCCGGCTCTACGAGCTGCGCCACGCCGAGGCCGTGAGCCAGGCCGAGCTGGCCGGTCGTCTCGACGTGACCCAGGGGGCGATCTCCAAGCTCGAGCACTCCGAGGATGTCCGCGTGTCGACGTTGCGCCAGTACCTCGAAGCGCTCGGTGCTCGCCTCGAGCTCGTCGCGGTATTCGAAGACGAGGGTCGCCGTGTCCCGGTCAACCTTGGCAAGGACTCTGCGGCCTGACCGCAACGGCGCGTCAACCCGAAGGTCACCTCACCCCGGCCACACCCCGCGTGCGCGTGGGAGCTGGCGCCGCCGAACGACCCATGGCGACTGACGGATGGCGGCGCCAGATGGGGGTGCTGCGCAGCCATC
>DATCYI010000471.1:0-3032 GCA_036570385.1 Acidimicrobiales bacterium
AGGCCCTCGGTGCGCGCCCCCACGAGCGCCCCGAGTTCGACCCGCGGCTGCGGGCCGAGCTGCGCGAGGAGCTCCAGGACCGCCTCGCACCCGTCGCCGCGCAGGTGCCCGAGGGACAGCCGCTGTGGCTGTCGAAGCACCTGCTGTCGACCGTCCACGGCTGCGAGGGCCAGTTCCTGGCCTCGGAGGAAGAGGAGTTCGCGTGGTCGCCCTCGACCGCGCGCGGCGCCGTGTCCCACAAGGCGATCGAGCTGTCGATCGGCTGGCGGGGCGACCCTGCCCCGGGCGAGCTGGTCGAGGAGGCCATCGCCAGGCTCATCCACAGCAGCGACAGCGTCGGCACCTACCTCCAGGCCCTCGGCGAGGGCGAGCGGGCCGAGCTGCACGGCGAGGCGGTGGAGCGCACCGCCAAGTTCCTCGAGTGCTTCCCGCCGCTGGAGGCCCGCTGGCGCCCGGTCGCCGAGAGCCGGCTGCGGGCCGACCTCTGCAACGACAAGGTCGTGCTCTCGGGCAAGGTCGACCTCACGGTAGGCCGCGCCGACGGGCTGCGAGCCGGCAAGGTCCTGATCGACCTCAAGACCGGCGGCTTCGCGCCCGCCCACCGAGACGACCTGCGCTTCTACGCGCTGATCGAGGCGCTCCGGCTCGGCACACCCCCTCGGCTGATCGCCACCTACTACCTCGACGGCGGGCGCCTGCAGGACGAGACCGTGTCGGAGGCCGTTCTGGCCACGGCGGTCGAGCGGGTGGTGCAGGGCGCACAGCTGGTCGTCGAGCTGCGCCACGAAGCCCGCGAGCCGGTGCTGCGCCCGGGCGTGCCCTGCCGCTGGTGCAGCCGCCAGAGCACCTGCGACACCGGCCAGGCCTGGCTCGAGGAGCGGGCCGAGGCCGACGGCTGGTAACCGCGTCGAATGGTGTCAGACACCATTCGACCTAGTGTCTGAGGCGATGCTGGAGGAGCCGACGAGCGACGGTGAGCTGGTCGACCCGCGCCGGTCCGACGTGGACGAGTGGGGCCGCTCCGAGCGAATGCGGGAGGTGGCCCGAGCCGTGTACGGGCCGCTGTACCGAACGTGGCACCGCGTCGAGTGGGAGGGCTTCGACAAGCTCCCCCGCGAGGGCGGTGCGCTGCTCGTCTCGAACCACGCCGGCGCCATCCCATCCGACGCACCGTCGATCATGCACGGCATCGAGACCGAGCTCGCCCGGCCCGTCTACGGCCTGGCCGACGAGATCTTCAAGCGCATGCCCGTGGTCGGCACGATGTGGTCGCGCGTGGGCGGGGTGCTCGCCCACCCCGACAACGCCTACCGCCTCCTCCGCGAGCAGCAGCAGCTCGCCCTCGTGTTCCCGGAGGGCACCAAGGGCACCGGCAAGCACGTGTCGGAGCGCTACCGGCTGCGACGCTTCGGGCGGGGCGGCTTCGTCCAGATCGCCATGCGCGCCGGCGTGCCCGTCATCCCGATTGCCGTGGTGGGAGCCGAGGAGGCCATGCCGATCCTCTACAAGAGCCCAGCCCTGGCCAAGCTCTTCGGCCTGCCGTACTTCCCCATCACCGCGAACATGATCGCCTTCGGCGGCCTGGGGCCCCTCGGCATGATCCTCGACCTGCCCAGCAAGATCCGCATCCGCGTGCTCGACCCGATCACCTTCGACGTGGAGCCCGATCGGCCCCGGTACTCGCGGAGCTTGATAATGGACGAGTCGGAGCGGATACGTCAGCTGATCCAGGAGGCGCTCTACGACATGCTGCGCCACCGTGAGTCGGTCTGGTTCGGGTAGCGGCATGGGCAAGCGCGTCCTCGTCACCGGTCTCGGCGCCTTCTGGGGCGGCCGGGTCGCCCAGGCCCTCGAGGCTGACCCGTCGGTCGACGTCATCGTCGGCCTCGACCGCTACGAGCCCACGGTCCCCCTTGAGCGCACCGAGTTCGTGCGCAGCGACGAGAGCTACTCGATCCTCGCCCGCATCGTGAAGGCCGCCCGGATCGACACGATCGTGCACACCTTCCTGGTGCTCGACTCCACGCAGATGCGCTCGCGCAAGATCCACGAGATCAACGTCATCGGCACGATGAACCTGGTGGCGGCGGCCTCCGCGCCCCACTCCACGGTGCGCAACGTGGTCGTGAAGTCGTCGACGGTCGTCTACGGCACCGGCGCCCAGGACCCGGTCTACTTCGGCGAGGACAGCCGCCGCACCACCCCGCCCCGCCACATGGTGGAGCGCAGCCTGCTCGAGGTCGAGGGCTACGTGCGCGACTTCGCCGTCGACAACCCGAACGTCACGCTGGCCATGCTGCGCTTCTCGAACGTGCTCGGCCCCGACATCTCGACGCCGCTGAGCAAGGCTCTGGAGCTGCCGCTCACGCCGAGCCTCATGGGCTTCGACCCGCGGGTGCAGCTGGTGCACGAGACCGACGTCATCCGTGCCATCACCCACGTGCTCGACAACGGGGTCGAGGGGATCTACAACGTGGCTGGCGACGGCCTCGTCCCCTGGAGCGAGGTCGCCGCCATCTGCGGCAAGCGGACGTTCCCGCTGCCGCCCTACGGCATGGACCTCCTGTCGCGCCCCCTGAGCCGCCTGGGCATCGACCTGCCCCCGGAGCTCCTCGGCCTCTTGCGCTACGGCCGCGGCGTCGACAACCGCCGCCTCAAGCAGACCGGCTTCGAGTACCACTACACCTCAGCCGGCACGGTGGCCGCCTTCTCCGACGCCGCCCGCCTCCGCAGCACCGTCGGCAACCCCACCGCCGAGTACAAGTACGAGCAAGACGTAGAGAACTTCTTCCGACACAGCCCAGTAGTCGTTCCGGAAGCAGAGCTTCCGAAACGAGACTGAGGCCCGCCTAGCGGCGGACGTCGTTCCGGAAGCAGAGCTTCCGAAACGAGGCAGACGCCCGCCTAGCGGCGGCTCATTCCTGGTCGGCGGCCGGCAGAGCCGACCACCTCCCGGTGAAGGGGGCACGCGGAGCGTTCCCCCCTCACACTCCCCCCTCCCGGCCACTCACACCGTCAGCCGCAGACCCCGC
>DATCYI010000472.1:0-5746 GCA_036570385.1 Acidimicrobiales bacterium
GCCAGCCCCGGACCGGGCCCGGCCTCAGCAGCAGATGGCGTGGGAACGGCCCGCAGGTTGCCTGTGCCGCGACGGCGCTTGCCGGCCGCCCCGCCGGGATCGGGCGGCTCGACGTGGAACGCGTCGGCCGCGCCGCCCGTCTGCTCAGCGCGGATCTCCTGGTAGTTGCTGAAGGCGAGGAACAGCGCGAAGAACGCGGCGTAGGTCTGGTCGTTCACGAAGCAGTAGAGCGCTCCCGCGATCGCCACGCCGATGGAGATCCGGCGCGCCGAGTCGAGGCCGAACAGCTCTGCCGTGACGTTGCCGCCGTCGAGCGGGCGGATGGGGAGCAGGTTCGCGACCGACCACCAGAGGTTCTGGAACTGCAGGAAGTAGATGGCGTAGACGACGTAGCGCGACTGGTCGAAGATCCAGTCGGACCCCCACAGGGTCCGCATGGGGAGCCACAGGAGGGCCAGCGCGAACAGCGAGCCGGCGAGGCTCACGAAGATGCTGCGGGCCCGGCTCAGACCCCCCGGGCCGCGCCGGCGCGGGCTGACGGTCACACCCCCGAAGCCGTGGAGCACGATGGCCGAGGGCTGGCCGAAGACCTTGAGGGCGATGCCGTGGCCCATCTCGTGCACGAGGATCGACACGAAGGTGGTGGCCACCCAGATCAGGACGATCTCGACCCCGATGTCGATGTAGCGCAGGCCGAACAGGGCTGCGATCACGAAGAAGACGGGTTCGACTCGAACCGGGATGCCGGCGATCTTGAAGTGGGCTCGGGCCGACATGGGCGGAAGCCTACGGGTCAGCCTTGGCGCAGCACGACCGCGGCGAGGGTCGCGTCGAGATCAGACGACCGGGCGTCGAACCGATAGCCCAGCGGGTGCTGGAACCCGGAGAGGTCCTCCGGGCCGGCTGGTTGCTCGGTCAGGAGCCACCTCACGAGCGACCCCTTGAGCAGCTTGTTCCAATGGCTCACCGTGCGGCCCTCGTCGTCGAGAAAGCGCACGGTGACGCGCCGCGCCGGGGTGGCGGAGGTCCAGTCCATCGCGGCGCTGTGCTCGTTCGGGAGCAGGTCCCACACCACCCGATCCGCCACCAGAGAGGCGACCGTCGGCGCCAGACGGGGACGCCACCACGTGGAGAGCCGACCGATGTCGGGCAGGCTGGCCGACATCTTGAGCTTGTAGTGCGGTATCGGGTCGAGAGGTGCGACGAGGCCCCACAGGCCGGAGACGATCCGCACCTGGTCCGCGCCTCGGCCGCGCGCCGCCCGCGGCAGGGAGGCCCAGTCGAGCTCGCCGTAGAGCACGCCGGTGTATCGCTCGATCGCCGGCATGGTCAGGGCCCGGGGTGCGGTCGCGCCGGCCTGGCGGGCAGCGCGCAGCACAACCTTGCGGTGCCGGTCGATGGCTCCGTCGAGCATCGTGCCCGGACGCCACGTCGGCGGGTCGCCGCCGGTCGCCTTGCCCTCAGAGGGTGGGAGGAGCACGACGGGTTGGGGGCGCGGCACCGGTCGTTCCTACCATGGCCGCGGTGCCCGCCTTCAAGATGCCCGAGACGCTCCCCGAAGGCGACGAGAAGGTCACCGCGGTGCGCTCGATGTTCGACGCCATCGCCCCGCGCTACGACCTCGTCAACCGCATCATGACGTTCCGGATGGATGTCGGGTGGCGCCGCCGGACCGTGCGCGACCTGCAGCTGCCAGCCGGCTCGACGGTGGTCGACCTCGCCTGCGGCACGGGAGATCTCTGCCGCGAGCTGTCCAGCAGCGGGCTGCGTCCCATCGGCGCCGACCTCTCGTACGGGATGCTCGCCGCCGCCCGCACCAGCGCTCCGCTGCTGCAGGGCGACGCCCTGCGGCTCCCGCTGGTCGAGTCGTCGGTCGACGGCGTCACCTGCGGCTTCGCGCTGCGCAACTTCGCCGCCCTGCCGCCGTTCTTCGAGGAGCTGGGGCGCGTCGTGCGCCCGGGCGGTCGGATCGCCCTGCTCGAGGTCGCTGAACCTCCGAGCCGCGTCCTTCGGTTCGGTCACGGCATCTACTTCGGCAAGGTCGTCCCCCTCGTCGGTGGCCTGCTCTCCGACCCCTCCGCCTACCGGTACCTGCCCCGCTCCGTCGCCTACCTGCCCGATCCCGGCGAGATGCTCGGACAGCTCGCGGCTGCGGGCTTCGTCGACGTCGAGCGCCGGCTGCTCTCAGTGGGGATCGCCCAGCTGATCACCGCCACGCGCCGAGCCCCCGCACCGGCCGACGGGTCGGCGGAACGACAAGCGTGAGCCACCGCCCGCTCGTCGCCACCAGCCGGCGGATCGACGAGGACATCGACCTGCTGCAGCTGGCCGGCGCTGACGGCCTGCTGCTCGAGCGGTCCCGTTCGGGCCTCGCCGGCCGCGGCGTCGCGGCACGGGTCGATCGAGCCGACGCTGCCGCGGTGCTCGCGTCGATGGAGGTCGACGACGAGGTCGACGTCCCCGGCTCCGGGGCGGTGGCCTTCGGCGCGCTGCCCTTCGTCGGTTCCCGCGCCGCGGAGCTGGTCCTCCCGGCAGCGGTCTGGGGCCGCGCCGACGACGGGCCGCGCTGGGTGACCACCATCGCACCCGGCGGCTCACCCGAGCCCGACATCACGCGGCTGCCGGCCGGGTCCACCAACACGGCCGAGGCAGCACCGGGGAGGATCACCGTCGCTCCCTCGCGCCCCGCCTCGTGGTGGTGCGAGCTCGTCGCCCAGGCCACCGACGCCATCGCTGCGGCCGGCCCCGACGGGCTGCGCAAGGTGGTGCTCGCGCGCGAGGTCATGGTGGAGGCCGACGCACCGTTCGACCGGGCGGCGATCCTGGCCCGGCTCCGAGCCACCTTCCCGGGCTGCTTCCTCTACCTGGTCGACGGCTTCCTCGGCGCCAGCCCCGAGCTCCTCGTGTCCCGCTCAGGCGATGTCGTGCGAGCACAGCCGATGGCCGGCACCGCGCCGCGTGGCGGCGACCCGACCAGCGACGCCCGGCTGGGCGCGGCGCTGCTCTCCTCCCCGACCTACCGCCACGAGCACCAGATCACCATCGACATGGTGCACGACACGCTCCTGCCGTGGTGCTCCTACCTCGACTACGAGGCCGAGCCGTCGGTCGTCGGGGTGGCCAACGTCCAGCACCTCGCGACGCTGGTCGAGGGACGGCTCTCCCAGCCGACGCCGTCGGTGCTCGAGCTGGTCGACGCCCTGCACCCGACCCCGGCCGTGAGCGGCTGGCCCCGCGACCTCGCCAACGAGTGGATCCTTGCCCACGAGGGCTTCGATCGGGGCCGCTACGCAGGGGCCGTCGGCTGGGTCGATGCCGCCGGCAACGGCACCTGGGCGGTGAGCATCCGCGGCGCCGACGTAGACGGCACCACCGCGCGCGTCTGCGCCGGCAACGGCATAGTCGCCGACTCCGACCCCCAGACCGAGCTCAGGGAGACCCAGTCCAAGCTCCAAGCCCTCCTGAACGCGCTAGTTCGCGTCTAGGTTTCGTTGCCGAAGCGGAGCTTCGACCCCCCTGGGGGACACCACTGGCACCGGCGAGGCCGCTGGGGGTGTGGGGGGCTCGGAATGCCCCCCACGACACGACCGGAGGGTGGCTCCGCCGCCCCGCAGGTCGCAACAGCGCGGCCGAAGGCCGCACCAACAGCTCGTGGCGGAAGCTCTGCTTCCGCTACGAAACCCTGACGAGGCGTAGGACGTCGGTGGTGGGTTCGGACTCGTGGGGGGCGCCTACCAGGACGCCCACGAGGTCGCCGGCGCGGATCATGCCGCGCTGGGCAGCCAGCTCCACGGCGTGCCAGATGATGTCGACGGTGGTGCCGTGCATGGACATGAGCACGGGGCGGATGCCCCAGGCCATGGCCAGCTGGCGCGCGGTGCGCTCGCTCGGGGTCATGGCGATGATCGGGCAGGTAGGGCGGAAACGGCTGATCATGCGGGCGGTCCGGCCGGTGTCGGTGCAGGCGATGATGGCGGCCAGGTCTGCGTCGACGGAGGCACGCCAGGCGGCGGCGGTGATCGCCGAGGTGATGCGCAACGTGGTTGGCGCGTCGGCCAGCCCGACCAGCTGCTGCTTGCCAAGGCGCGCGCCCCACGCCTCGTAGTCGAACTCGCGCTCGGCTCGCCGCGTGATCCGGGCCATCGCTTCGACGACGGCGACAGGGTGGTCGCCGATCGCGGTCTCGCCGGAGAGCATGACCGCGCTGGTGCCGTCGAACACGGCGTTGGCCACGTCGGTGACCTCGGCGCGGGTGGGCGTGGGTGCGGTGACCATCGACTCGAGCATCTGGGTGGCGGTGATCACCGGCTTGCCGAAGGCCACGCCGCTGCGGATGATCTGCTTCTGGATGTGAGGTACGTCCTCGAGCGGCAGGCGCACCCCGAGGTCGCCGCGGGCGACCATCACGCCGTCGGCCACGTGGAGGATGTCCTCGAGACAGTCGACCGCGGGTCCGGTCTCGATCTTGGCGACGACCATCGGGCCGTCGGAGCCGACCGCCATGCGGACCGCGGCGACGTCCTCGGCGGTCTGCACGAAGGAGACGGCGACCGAGTCGACGCCGGATGCGGCGATGCCGTCGAGCAGACGCAGGTCGTCCTCGGTCGGCGAGCGCAGCGCGACCCGGTCCTCTGGCAGCGAGACGCCGGGGCGCCCGCGGAGTATGCCCCCGCTGGTGACCTGCGCTATCACGCCGGAGCCACAGCGGTCTTCCACCACCAGCACGACGCCGCCGTCGCCGAGCGCGATCCGATCGCCGCCCTGCAGCGCATCGACCGCGCCTGGGAGCTCGACCGCTACCACCTCGGCGCTGCTGACGTCGCCAGGCGCGGCCTCGACCAGGCGGACCGTGTCGCCCGTGGCGAGGACCGTGCCGTGCTCGCCGAAGCTGGCGGCACGAACCTTGGGCCCGGGGAGGTCGGCGAGGATGCCGACCGGCCGGCCGACGTCCTTGGCCGCGGTGCGGATCCGCGCGATGCGGTCGATCGTCGTCTCGACCGGCCCGTGCGCCAACCCGACTCGGGCTACGTCTACGCCTGCCTCGAAGAGCCCCCGCAGCACGTCCGGCGGGTCCGACGCCGGACCGATGGTCGCGACGATCTTCGTTCGACGAGTCGGCATGTCTCCACGCTACGTCGGGAGCGCACCTCCACCGAACGTCTTCGACCCGAGCGTCCAGGCCGTGTTCAGCTAGCTGGTCAGGCCCTCACCGAGAGCCTGGGCCACGGCGGCGTTCAGGCGCCGGTGGACGACGACGTTGGCAGAGCGATCGGTGCGGACCACGACCACGTGGCCGCCGCCGGCCGCGAACGCCTCGTCGATGGCCCGCCGCAGCCCCGCCGCGTCCTCCACCACGCTCGCCGGCACGCCGTAGGCGCTGGCCAGCGCTGTGACATCGAGGCCGTGGGGGGTGCCGAACAGGGACTCGAAGCTGGCAGGGGGCAC
Source organism: Acidimicrobiales bacterium (assembly GCA_036570385.1). Lineage (GTDB taxonomy): Bacteria > Actinomycetota > Acidimicrobiia > Acidimicrobiales > VFJN01 > VFJN01. Next base: position 5,446 of record DATCYI010000472.1, read on the forward strand.
GACCTCTGCGTCGGCCTGCGGAAGGAAGGAGAAGATCCCTCCCCCGTCGTTGTCGACGACGACCACGACCAGGTCGAGGTCACGGGCCGACAGGCCGAGCAGACCGTTGGAGTCGTGCAGGAAGGCGACGTCGCCGATCAGGAGCGCGGTCGGAGCACCTGACGCGACCGCCACTCCAACCGCCGTGGACACCACGCCATCGATCCCGTTCGCTCCCCGGTTGGCGTGGACGGCGATCGGTCGGCCGGGCTCGACGAAGCTCTCGACGTCACGGATCGGCATCGAGGACGAGACCACGAGC
>DATCYI010000473.1:0-3323 GCA_036570385.1 Acidimicrobiales bacterium
AAGCGGCCCACCTTGAAGGCCCCCGAGCCCGATGGCCCCGGCCCGGCGCGCTACCGCGTCGACCCCGCGCGCCTCGGCGGCGTCGGCGTCGCGGCCACCCAGTCGCTGGCCGACGCGGTCGACGAGATCGTCGACCTCTGCTTCGCCCCCGCACCGACAGGAGCCCGCTCATGAGCGAGATCGACGGCCTCGTCGTGACCCCCCTGCGCCGCATCCCCGACGAGCGGGGCGCGGTGTTCCACATGCTGCGCGAGGACAGCCCCGGCTTCGAGCGCTTCGGCGAGATCTACTTCTCGACCGTCTACCCCGGCGTGGTCAAGGGCTGGCACCTGCACCACGAGATGACGCTCAACTACGCCGTGCCCGTCGGGATGGTGAAGCTCGTCTGCTACGACGACCGGGCCGACTCGCCCACCAAGGGCAACGTCGTGGAGCTCCACGTCGGCGAGCTGAACTACTCGCTGGTGACGATCCCGCCGCTGGTGTGGAACGGCTTCAAGGGCGAGGGCTCGATCCCCGCGCTGGTCGCCAACTGCTCGACGATCCCGCACCGCCCCAACGAGATCGACCGCCTCGACCCGTTCGAGAACGACATCCCCTACGACTGGGCCCTCCGACATGGCTGAAGGCCGCCGGGTCCTCGTCATCGGACCCGAGCCCACTCCCTGGAGCGAGTGGGCGGCGGACCTCGTGGCCCACGGCCCCGTGCTCGTCGCCCTCGCTCGCAAGGACTTCCAGACCCGCTACAAGCGGGCCTCGTTCGGCGTGCTGTGGGCGGTCGTGCTGCCCGTCGTGCAGGCGCTCGTGCTCGCCGTCGTGTTCTCCAAGATCGCCCGCTTCGACACCGGCGGCTGGTCGTACACGACCTTCGTGATGAGCGGCATCTTCGCCTGGGCCTACGTGTCGGGCACCGCGATGGCCGCCACCACCTCCGTGGTCGAGGGAGCGTCGCTGGCCGACAAGGTGTGGTTCCCGCGGGCGATCCTGGCCCTGGTGCCGGTGCTCGCCAACGGGGTGGGGCTCGTCATCTCGCTGCTGGTGCTGCTCGTCGCCATCCCGCTGCTCGGCACCTGGCCCGGCTTGTCGATCCTGCTGCTCGTGCCCGCCAGCGTGCTGCTGCTCGCGCTCACCACCGGCTTGTCCCTGGTGCTCTCGGCGCTGCAGGTGTACTACCGGGACACGAAGTTCATGGTGACGGCGGTCCTGCTCGTGGCGCTCTACCTGACCCCTGTGATCTACCCGGCCGACCTGCTCGGGGAGTGGGAGGGCTGGCTAGCGCTGAACCCGGTGACGGGCGTGGTCGAGCTGTTCCACTCCGGAGCGCTCGGCGTCGGCATCGACGGACGCTCGCTGATCGTCAGCGTGATCGCCAGCGCCGCGCTCCTCGTCGGCGGCGCCGCCGCGCACCGCCGCCACGACCGGCTGTTCGTGGACCTGCTGTGAGCTCCCTCCCCACCAACGAGTCAGCCATCGAGCTGAGCGGGGTCGGGAAGCGCTACGACGTGCTCCAGGAGCCCGCCATGCTGCTGCGCGCGGTGCTGCCGTTCCGGCGCACGTCGAAGCGCGAGCACTGGGCGCTGCGCGACGTCGACCTCGCCATCGAGCCCGGGGAGACCGTCGGCATCCTCGGGCGCAACGGCGCCGGCAAGACCACCATGCTGCGCATGCTCGCCGGGGTGAGCCGGCCCTCGGAAGGCACGATCACCATCCGTGGACGGGTGGCGCCGCTCATCGGGGTGGGCGTCGGCTTCCACCCCGAGATGACGGGGCGCGAGAACGTCTTCATCAACGGCATGCTCCTCGGGCTCACCCACGCCGAGGTGACCGAGCGCTTCGCCGCCATCGTCGCCTTCGCCGAGCTGGCCGACTTCATCGACACGCCTGTGAAGTTCTACTCATCGGGCATGTTCATGCGGCTCGGCTTCGCCGTCGCCGTGCACACGGACCCCGACGTGCTCCTCGTCGACGAGGTGCTCGCCGTGGGCGACATCGCCTTCCAGCTCAAGTGCTTCGAGCGCATGCGCGCGCTGCAGGCCGCGGGCACCACCATCCTCCTGGTCAGCCACTCGATGCACGCCATCCGGCTGCTGTGCCCGCGGGCGCTGCTGTTCCGGCAGGGCCGGCTCGAGCTCGACGGCCCGAGCGAGGAGGTGATCGCCCGACACCACGAGCTGCTCTCGGTCGATGCCACCGCCGGCACCGACGAGTCGAGCGGGGCGGGTGCGTCGCTCGTGGAGCGCACCCTCGTCGACGCCACCGGGGCGGTGGCCCACCACCCCCGCCAGGGCGACCACCTCACCTACCGAGCCCGGCTGCGGTTCCACCACGACGTCGACAGCCCCCAGGTGCTGTTCTACGTCCTCGCGGAGGACGGCACGCTCGCCTACGAGATGAAGACGGCCATCGGACGTCGGCACCGCGGGTACCGCTCCGGCGAGGAGGCCATCGTCGAGATCGGCTTCGAGGCCCGCCTCGGGGGTGGCACGTACCGCTTGGCCCTCACCGTCACCGATGCCGACGGGCGGGTGCCGCTCCTGCAGGACGTGGCCGGCCTCGCCATGTACCTGGCGCCTCCGCTCGGCTCAGCCGGCATCGCCGACCTCCAGGCCGACATCGCGCTCGACGGTCAGCGCCTCACCGACCACGACGGGCTCCTGCTCGGCGAGCACCAGGAGCGCGACGCGCCGTGAGCGCGCGCTTGCGCGTGGGGGTGCCCGCCGCCCTGTTCGGCCTCCCGCCGGCCACATCGGTGGGCCGGATCTGGTCACGCGCCGTGAACCTGCTCGACGCCCGCGGCGACATGTCGGTGGTCGAGGTCGGTGAGCGCCGCCGGTTCCGCGCTACCCCGCGCGTCGACGTGTGGCTCACCGACGGGCACCAGGGCCCCCTCGACGTGCCCCAGCCCGTCGTGGCCCACCTGCACGAGGCGTCCTGGGACGACCCGGCGCTGCGACCGCTGTTCGAACCCGCCTTCCTCGACCACTACGAGGGTCCCTCGGCGAAGGCCGCTGCGGCCGCCGCGCGGATCATCACGGTGTCGGAGTCGTCGCGCGAGCAGATCACGCGCGCCTACGGCGTTCCCGCCGAGCACGTGCTGGTGGCCCACAACGGCCTCGACCACTCGATCTACAACCCCGCGGCGACAGGCGGAGCCGAGCTGGTCGCCGACCGGGGCAGCGTCGCCGGGCTGCCCTACGTGCTGTTCGTGTCGGTGGTGCACCCCCGCAAGAACCTCTCAGCGCTGCGTGACGCGCTCACCGGCCTCGCGAAGCGCGGGCTCCCTCACGCGCTGGTGCTCGTGGCCGGCCCGGCCGCCGACCGCG
>DATCYI010000474.1:0-2443 GCA_036570385.1 Acidimicrobiales bacterium
TCGCCACCGCCGACATCTCCGCCGACGTGCTGGCGTTGGGCGGCCTGTTCAGCCTGCGCGACGTGGCCCTGCACTACGGCGCCGGGGAGGACGGAGCCGATCCTGAGTGGTCGGGAACCGGCGACCTCTACATAGAGGGCAGCGACGAGCGAGCCGCCCACCTCGACCTGGTGGTGGGCGAAGGTCGCCTGCAGTCGGCCACCGGTGATGTGGCGGACCTCGACATCGCCGGCCTGGTGCGGATCGTGAACGGTCACGCCGAGTACGACGACGAGGCCGGCTGGCGGCTCACCGCCGAGAAGGCCTCGATCGGTCAGCTGCTCGCGGTCGAAGATCTCGACATCGGTCGCACGAACGATGCCGGCACGACCTGGCACGTGAAGGGCGAGATGACCTTCCCGGGCGGCTCGGCCACGATCGGCGAGTCGACCCTCACCTACGCCAAGGCCGGGCGGCTGACGAGCGGCAACCTCGACCTGCCGGCGCTGACCATCGCCGGCCTGGTGCCGATCGAGGGTGTCTCTCTGGCCTATGGGCCGACGGGCTGGTCGGGCGCAGGTAGCGGCGGCGGCGTGGACATCGCCTTCGTCGTCACCGAGGGCGAGCTCACGAGCGGCCACATTGCCGTGGCCGAAGCCACGATCGGCAACGTCATCGGCATCACCGACTTCCGGGTGGAGCTGGCAGATGGTGTGTGGAGCGGCGGCGCTGCGGCGACCGCGACGATGCCGGGCGGCGTCGACGCGGACATCGTCGTGAGCTTCGAGACCTCCGAGGGCGTGCTCTCCTCGGGCAGCCTCACCGGCAGCTTCGGGATCGCCAACGCGTTCCGCGTCGACGACGTCTCGGTCACCTACACCGCCGCCGACGACGAGTGGACCGGTGCGGCGAAGCTCCACCTGCCGGGCGCCGACGACGGGTTCGCCGTCGACGGCAGCCTCACGTTCCGCGGCGGCGAGCTGACCGCGGGCGAGCTCGGCCTCGACGGCCTGCGCATCCCGCTCGGGGCCACCGGCGTGTTCGTCACTGGAGGCCGGGTGCAGATCGATGCCCGAGACCCGCTCACGATGAGCGGCACCATCTCGCTGGCCGCCGGCCCGGACATCCTCGGCGCTGAGGCCGTGAGCGTCGACGGCACGCTCACCTACACGTTCGGCGCAGACAACGGCCCGGGCACCTGGGAGGTCGAGGGCCTGCTCGAGCTGGTCGACATACCCCTCGGCCAGCTGACCGCCGCGCTCGACGCAGCCCGCGGCCAGTTCACCTTCGGCGGCGCCCTGGTCCTCGACAAGTTCGCGCCGCTGTTCTCGGCGACCGGCGAGATCACCGGCACCGCCGGCATCTCCGAGCTGGGCGCATCGGGTGACGTCATGCTCTCCCTGCTCAACGGCGCCATGGCCGGCCGCGGCCGGCTCGAGGTGTCCACCCAGGGCATCGCCGGCTGCATGGCCGGCGCGGCCTTCGGGCAATCCGGACAGATCGGCGGCCGCATCCCCTTCAACGGCACACCGCAGCTCTTCGAGGGCTGCGACCTCGGCACGATGGAGTCGGTCGGGGCGGCGCCTGAGGGCAAGGCGGTCGACCCCGCCGCTGCACTTGGTCGCAAGGCGTTCGCCGCGGTGTTCCCCAATGCCAAGCTGACCACGGCCGGCGTCGACGAGCAGCTGATCGAGCTGCCCGCCGGCCTGCCCATGGCCGTGCTGGCGCTGACCGGCGACAGCGAGCCGCCCGCGCTGACGGTCACGGGACCGGCTGGTGAACGCCTCGACGCCGACCCGGCTGCGCCCGGCCAGCAGGCGGACAAGCGCTTCTTCGTCGCCGCCGATCCCGCCAGCAGCACCACCTACGTGCTGATCGACGAGCCCAGCGCCGGCACCTGGCGGGTCGCTCCCGTCGCCGGCAGCGAGCTCACCGGCACCAAGGTGGCCAAGGGCCTGCCCGCTCCGCAGGTCGCCGCCGACGTCACCCCGAGTGAGGGCGGTCAGTCGACGCTCAGCTGGGACCTCGTGCCTCGCGAGGGCCAGACCGTCGAGTTCTACGAGATCCTGCCCGGCGGCGGTCGTCGCCTGGTGGGCACGGCCTCGTCGGCCGACGGCTCGCTCACCTTCACCCCCTCCACGACTGAGGGCACTCCGGTGATCGACGCCGTGGTGCTGCAGGACGGCTTCGCCCGTCGCAGCGTCCCCGTCGTCAAGGCCGACGCACCCCGCACCGGCTCTCTCGCTGTGGCGCTCGCCGGCCGAGGCGCCGGCGAGGTGACGAGCGTGCCGGCCGGGATCGACTGCGGCACTACGTGTGAGGCGCAGATCGCGACCGGCACCGCCGTGACGCTCACCGCCGCCCCGGCCGCGGGGAGCCGCTTCGCCGGCTGGGAGGGTGCCTGCACCGGCACCTCGACCTGCCAGCTGACGGTCGACTCGCTGCACTCGGTGACCGCCCGCTT
>DATCYI010000475.1:0-7497 GCA_036570385.1 Acidimicrobiales bacterium
TCAGCCCGAACGCGCCCAGCGCGCGGCCCTCGGCGAGGGGGCGCAGCCAGCGGTCGCGCTGGGCGTCGTCGCCGAAGAGCAGCAGGGGCAGTGACCCGATGGTGACGTGGGCCTGCCACGCGGCGGCGACCGACTGGTCGGCCAGGCCGATCTGCTCCATGGCGGCCACGAAGCCGACGGTGGACATGCCGATGCCGCCCCACTCCTCCGGCACCAGCATCCCGAGCAGGCCGAGCTCGCCCATCTCGCGCAGCAGGTCGGTGGGGCAGCGCGCCTCCTCCCATGCGGCCGGTGCGCGCGGGGCGATCTCCTTCTGCGCGAAGTCCCGGCAGAGGCCGACCAGGTCGCGCTCTGCTTCCGTCAGCGAGAGGTCCATGCTGTAAGTTATACCGATCGGTACAAAAACGGGGACGACGGAGGTGGGCGCACCCGAGGTCGACGTGCTCATCGTCGGCGCGGGCGTCACCGGCATCTACCAGCTCCACCGCGCCCTCGAGGAGGGCTTCACCGCCGCGCTGGTCGAGGCCGGCAGCGGCGTCGGGGGCACCTGGTACTGGAACCGCTACCCGGGCGCCCGCTTCGACTCGGAGAGCTACAGCTACGGCTACCTCTTCTCGCGCGAGCTGTTCGACGAGTGGGAGTGGCAAGAGCACTTTGCCGAGCAGCCCGAGACCGAGCGCTACCTCAACCACGTGGTCGACCGCTTCGACCTGCGCCGCCACATGCGCTTCGACACCAAGGTCGTCGCCGGCGCCTTCGACGAGGCGTCGGGCGCATGGGACGTGACCTTCGACGACGGCTCCACCACCCGCGCCCGCCACCTGGTCGCCGCCACCGGTGTGCTGTCGGTGCCGTTCTTCCCCGACGTTCCCGGCCGTGACGACTTCAAGGGCGAGCAGCACCACACCGGCCGCTGGCCGGCGACGCCGGTCGACCTCGCCGGCAAGCGGGTGGCCGTGATCGGCACGGGCTCCAGCGGGGTGCAGATCATCCCCGTGATCGCACCCGAGGTCGCGGGCCTCACCGTGTACCAGCGCACGCCGAACTGGTGCACGCCCCTCAACAACGCGCCGATCACCCCCGAGGAGCAGCGGCAGCTGCGGGACGACTTCGAGTCGATCCGCGACGTCCTCAACACCTCGGTGCACGGGTTCCTCCACCAGCCCTCCGACCGCAAGGGGGCCGAGGACTCGGCGGAGGAGCGTCGCGCCTTCTTCGAGCGGATGTGGCAGAGCCCGGGCTTCACCAAGCTCACGAGCAACTACACAGACCTGCTCTTCGACGCTGCCGTCAACGCGGAGTGGTGCGAGTTCCTGGCCGAGAAGGTGCGCAGCATCGTCGACGATCCGGCGACCGCCGCGAAGCTGATCCCCAGCGACCACCGCTTCGGTGAGAAGCGGCCGCCCTTCGTCACGGGCTACTACGAGGCGTACAACCTCCCGCACGTGTCGCTGGTCGACCTCGCGGAGACGCCGATCCTGCGGGTCACCGAGCGGGGCATCGAGACGGCCGAGGGCGAGCGCGAGCTCGACGTCATCATCTGGGCCACCGGGTTCGACTTCGGCACCGGCGCGCTGGCGCGGATGGGTCTGCACGGCCGCGACGGCCTCGCGCTCACCGACCACTGGGCCGACGGCCCCACCACGTTCCTCGGCGTCCAGACGGCGCGCTTCCCGAACCTCTACTTCCCGGGCGGGCCCCACGCCGCGGCCGGCAACAACCCGCGCTACAACGGCGACCAGGTCGACTTCGTCACCGACCTGCTCGTGCACGCACGCAGCCAGGGCGCCGACGTGGTCGAGGTGACGGCCGAGGCCGAGGACCGCTGGTGCGACATGATCGAGCGCAACGTGGCGTACTCGTCGTTCACCGAGAAGAGCTACTACTTCGGCACCAACGTGCCCGGGAAGCCCCGGCGGTTCCTCCTGAACTCAGGTGGCCGCCCCAAGCTCTTCCGCGAGATCGAGCGGGTGAAGGACACCGGCTACGCCGCCTTCGCGATGACGCGGGCGCCCGCGTCGAATGGTGTCTGACACCATTCGACGCGGTCAGACAGTGGCGATCGGGGTGAGGGGCGAGCCGACTATGCCGGGGAGGCGGAGCGGGGGAGCGGTGAGCATGAAGCGGCTGCGGCCGTTCTCACGCAGCCACGTGGCCAGCTCGTCGAGGTACCAGAGCTCGCCCAGCGGCACGCCGAGCTTGAAGAGGCAGAGGTTGTGGATCGGCAGGAACGAGTGCCGGCTGGGGTCGCGGTCCTTGCCCAGGAGGCCCTCCACCGCGTAGTTGTCGGCCACCAGGGCGGAGATCTGCGAGTCGGCGATCCACTCGAGCAGCGACTCGTCGTGGGCGTCGAGGTAGGCGCACGATCCGAACAGCTGGCGCACGTCGGCCTGGCCGTCCCACTCCAGGATCTTGGTGGCGTAGCCGGTGTGCAGCAGCAGCACGTCGCCGGGCTCCACCACGAGGTCGTCGGCGGCCATCACCTCCTCGAGCGTCTTGCGGTCGACGGCGCGCCAGTCGTGCCCCAGGTGGTGGGCGAGGTCGACGAGGACGCCGCGGCCCTGCACGCCGTGGGTGGCCATGTGCTCGAGCCCGAGGTGGTGGGCGAAGCAGCGGTGGCCGCTGCCATCCCCGGCGGCGTCGTCGGACGGCCCCACGAGGTCGGTGCCGGCGCGGTAGCCGTTGTAGTACACGGCCTCCTCCACGCCGTCGCCGTCGGCGTCGAACTGAGCGCCGACGTGGGCCAGCGAGTCCCACTGCGTGGAGTACTGCAGGGAGAGCGTGACCACGTCGTCGGCCCAGACGTCTACGTACTTCGGATCGCCGAAGTCGGGCATCTCGGCCATGGGGACGTTGTAGAAGGTGGCCGGGTTGCCATCCATGTCCTCGGTGGGCGCGATCTTCGGCGGGTGACGACGCTGGTTGAGGGCGGTGCCGCCGGGCAGGTCTAGCGGGAGGCTCAGGCAGAAGCTGATCCCGGCCTGCACCTCACGGGCGCCCTGCAGGACCTTCTCGGGTGTGATGAGGTTGATCCGGCCGAGCTCGTCGTCGTCGCCCCAGTCGCCCCATGTCGAGCCGTCGGGACGTCGGTTCCATCGCTTCGTCACGTGCGCGCGCTCCTCGGCTCCGTTGCCTGTACCGAACGGTTGGTCTAGCCTGTAATCGTGGTTCTCGCACGGTGCGAAGCACGTTTCTACCGGGGGAGGGGTCGCCGATGACCAAGCAGGACTTCGTCGTGTCGGGCGACGGGCACCTCCTCGAGCCCGTCGACCTGTTCAAGGCCCGCCTGCCCGAGCACCTGCGCGATCGCGCGGTCTGGGAGGAGGACTTCGAGCTCGACGAGCCCTGGGTGGAGGACGGCGCCCGCGTGTTCCGCCGGCTGCACACGGCCGGCTACGAGGGTTGGACCATCTCCCGCTACCGCCAGACCGGCGGCCGCACGCCCGAGGGCGATCCCGAGCAGATCCTCGAGGACATGGACCTCGACGGCGTCGACGTGCAGGTCATGCACCCGAACCTCTCGCTGTTCGGGCTCTACTCCGACGACCACGAGCTCTCGATCGCCCACGCACGCGTCTACAACGACTACGTCGCCGAGCGCTTCTCTCCGTACTTCCACCGGCTGTGCCCCACCGCTCCGATCCCGCTGTCTGACGTCCCCGACGCGGTGGCCGAGATCGAGCGGGTCGCGGCGGCCGGCTTCCGGGCCGTGCTGCTGCCGGCCACGCCGCCGCGCAGCTACTACACCCGCGACCTCGACCCGGTGTGGGCTGCTCTGTCGGCCACCGGGCTGCAGCCGTTCTTCCACACCCAGACGGGCGGCGTCAGCGTCAACGACACCGAGGCCACCACGCTGAAGGTCGTGCTCGAGAACGCGGCGCAGGTCAACCAGCCGATGACCGAGAAGGCCGCAGCCAAGCGCATGGTCACCCAGGCCGTCTACAGCACGCTCGCCCCGTCGCAGCTCATGTGCCAGCTGATCGGCGGCGGCGTGCCGGAGCGCTACCCCGACCTGCACTTCTCGCTGATCGAGTTCAACGCCCACTGGCTGGCGTCGCTCGTGGGCGGCATGGACAAGTGCTGGGTCACGGGCATCGGCCAGGACGCCGACTGGTGGCTCGGCAAGTGGGACGACTCCCGCCCCGCCGACGACCAGCCGAACATGGCCCAGCTCTTCAAGCTCAACGAGAAGTGGCCGTACCCGCTCAAGCCCAGCGAGTACGTGAAGCGCCAGTTCCACGTGCAGTTCCAGGACGATCCGGTGGCGATCGCCTGCCGGCACATCACCGGGATCTCGACGCTGGTGTGGGGCAACGACTACCCCCACGCCGAGGGCACGTTCCGCAGCAGCCAGCAGCTCAACGAGGAGCAGTTCGCCGGCGTGCCCGACGACGAGCGCAAGGCCATCCTCGGCGGCACCCTCGCCGGCGTGCTGGGTTTCGACGTGCCGGCCGCGGTCCCGGCCTGACGGCAGCTGAGTCCTGACGTCAGGCCTTCGCGATGCCGCCGATGAAGATGTCGGCGAAGGGCTTCGCGATGTCGCGAGCGGTCAGCCGGTCGCCCGGCCTGAGCCACAGGTAGGTGTAGTTGTGCATCCCGAGCCAGGCGAGGGCGGTGAGCCGCGGGTCGATGTCGCGGAACTCGCCTGCGTCGATGCCGTCGCGCAGCACCTGCTCCACCCGGCGCTCGTACTCGCGGCGCCGCACCCGGAACTGCTCCGCCCGCTCGCCGGTGAGGGCCGGGAACTCGTGCAGGAACACCCACACGTGGTCGGGGTAGCTGTAGATGACCTCGAGGAGCTCCTTGCCGAGCATCGTCAGCTGCTCGGAGGGCGTGCCGCCGGCGTCGGCCACCCGCTCGGCGCCCAGCATCACCTCGTCCATCACCCGATCGTGGATGGCTGCGAGCAGCTCCTCCTTCGATCCGATGTAGTGGTAGAACGCGCCCTTGCCCAGCCCGTTGGCGTCACAGAGCTCGACGATGCCGGTGGCGTGGTAGCCCTGCCGGGCGAACACCTGCGCCGAGGTGTCGACGATCGCCTCACGGCGCGCCGTCCACTTCTCGCTGCGTGCGGGCTCGCCGCTCGTCGCCGTCACAGCCATCCAACCCGACCGTACACGGGCGCGGTGAAGCGCCAGCAGAGGGGATCCAACCCATGAACGAGCATCGCTTCGACGGTCGCGTGGCGGTGGTGACCGGCGCCGGCCGGGGCATCGGACGGGCCTACGCCCGGCTGCTCGCAGAGCGCGGTGCCAGCGTCGTGGTCAACGACCTGGGCGGCTCGATGGGGGGCGACGGCGCCGACCCCGCTCCCGCCGAAGCGGTCGTGGCCGACATCATCGCCGCGGGCGGCACAGCCGTGGCCGATGCCAGCGACGTGTCGGACGCCGAGGGCGCCGCGACGCTCGTGGGCACCGCGCTCGATCGCTTCGGTCGCGTCGACGTGGTGGTGAACAACGCCGGGATCATCCGCTGGGCCGGCCTGCCCGATGCCGATGCGGACAACCTCGAGCGGCACCTCGCGGTGCACGTCCACGGCTCGTTCAACACGATCCGTGCGGCCTGGTCGCACATGGTCGACGCGGGCTACGGCCGGATCGTGAACACCACGTCGTCGGGCGTGTTCGGCCTGCCCCAGAACCTCTCCTACGCGACGGCGAAGGGGGGCGTGATCGGCATGACCCGCAGCCTCGCCACCGCCGGCGGCGAGCACGGCATCAAGGCCAACCTCATAGCGCCGGCGGCGATGACCCGCATGGCCGGCCAGGGCGCGGGGGAGGCCGAGCCGCCCGATGCCGGCCCCATGGCGTCGCACCTCGTGGCGCCGATGGTGGCCTACCTCGCTCACGAGGACTGCCCGGTCACCGGTGAGATCTACGCGGCGGGCGCGGGCCGGTTCGCCCGGGTGTTCATCGCCTCGACCCCTGGCTACCTCCACGCTGACGCCGACCCGACCATCGAGGACGTGGCCCGGAGCTGGAGCGAGATCAACGACGAGGCGGGCTACACCGTGCCCATCGACCTCATGGACTGGTCGGGCACCTTCACCGCCCACCTCCGCTCCGGCTGACCGGTGAGTAGCGGTCACGGCTGACCGGCCGGGTCGGCCTGCGCGGCACGGAGCTTGCGCTTCAAGATCTTGCCTGAGGGGTTCCTCGGCAGGGCGTCCACGAACACGATCTCCTTCGGAACCTTGAACTTGGCCAGCTGGCCCCGGCAGTGCTCGACCAGCTCGTCGGCGGTGGCGGTGGTGCCCGGGCGCAGCGCGACGTGGGCCACCGGCACCTCGCCCCACCTGGCGTCGGGCCGGCCGACCACCGCCGCCTCGCCCACCGCCGGGTGCTCGTAGAGCACCCGCTCGACCTCGGAGCCCGCGATGTTCTCGCCGCCGGAGAGGATCATGTCCTTCAGCCGGTCGACTATGTAGAGGTAGCCGTCGTCGTCCTGCACGCCGATGTCGCCGGTGTGGAACCAGCCCCCGGCGAACGCCGTCGCCGTGGCGTCGGGGTCTCGCCAGTAGCCCTTGAACACCTTGGGGCCGCGCAGCACGATCTCACCGCGCTCGCCCCGCCGCACCGAGGCGCCGCTCTCGTCCCAGATGTCGAGCTCGAGGTACTGGCAGGTGCGCCCGGCGCTGCCCAGCTTGGTGATGGTGCTGTCTCGGTCGAGGAAGGTGTCGCCCGACACCGTCTCGGTGAGGCCGTAGGCGTCGGCGAACCAGGCCGATGGGAAGGTGCGACCCAGGCGCTCGATGAAGGGGATCGGCATCTTCTCGCCGCCGGCGATGATCACCCGCACCGAGGAGAGGTCACGATCCTCGACGCCGGGCACGTCGAGGATCGCCCGCACCATCGCGGGCGCGGCCCAGATGCAGGTGACCCGCGAGCGCTCGATCTCGTCGACCACCTGCACCGGGTCGAACGTGCGGTGGACGACGGTCGTCGCGCCCACCGCGATCATCGTGGTGGTGACGAGGTCGAGCGCGCCGACGTGGTACAGCGGGCCGCAGGCGAGGCCGACGTCGTCGCTGGTGACGTCGAGCTCGACGATGTGGGCGTGGTTCTTCCACGCCAGGTTGGCGTGGGTGATCATCACGCCCTTCGGTCGACCCGTGGTGCCCGACGTGTACATCAAGCGGTGCACGTCGTCGGCCACCACCGCGACTCGAGGTGGGCGCTCCGTGCCGGCCTGGAGGTCGGCGAAGAGGTCCCAGCCCGGCGCGGGCTCTGAGGTGATGGCGATGCGGGCGAGGGCGATGCCCGCGGACGCCTCGTCGGCCAGCGCGAGCAGCTCGCCGTCGCACACGATGGCCCGGGCCTGGGAGTGCTCGAGGATGTAGCGCACCTCGGCTGCGGCCAGGCGCCAGTTGATCGGCATGGCGATGGCGCCGAGGTGGTTGGCCGCGAAGATCGTGGTGAGCAGCTCGTTGCAGTTGTAGGAGAGGAGCCCGACGACGTCGCCGGGGCCGACGCCGCGCTCGGCCAGGCCGCCGGCCAC
>DATCYI010000476.1:0-4728 GCA_036570385.1 Acidimicrobiales bacterium
GAAGCGAGAAGACCGCCTCCGCCGCCAGGTGCTCGATCCGGCTCGCCACTTCGCCGCCTTCGACCTCGAGAACACCCTCATCGCGTCGAACGTCGTGGCGTCGTACTCGTGGCTGGCGACCCGCCGCCTCCCCCGGGAGGACCGGGTGCGGTTCGTGCTCCAGACCCTGCGCGAAGCGCCCTCGCTGCTCGCCCTCGACAAGCGCGATCGCAGCGACTTCCTGCGCCACTTCTACCGCCGCTACGACGGCGCCGACATCGCGCAGCTCGAGGCCGACGCGCTGGAGATGTTCAGCGACCTCATCCTCACGAAGTCGTTCCCCGCGGCCATCCGCCGCGTGCGCGAGCACCGCCGGCTCGGCCACCGGACGGTGCTCATCACCGGCGCCCTCGACGTGGCCATCGGCCCGCTGCGCCCGCTCTTCGACGACATCGTCGCCCCCTCGCTGGCCCGTCGCCCCGACGGCACCTACCGAGGCGAGCTGACCGACGTGCCGCCCACCGGCGAGACCCGCGCCACAGCGCTGATGGACTACGCCGCCAGCCACGGCTTCGACCTCGACGAGGGCGTCGCCTACGCCGACTCGACGTCTGACCTCCCGATGCTCGAGGCCGTCGGCTTCCCGGTGGCGGTCAACCCCGAGACCCGACTCGCCGCCCTGGCCCGCAAGCGCGGGTGGCTGGTCGAGCACTTCGACAAGGCCTCCGGCGCCGACGGCCCCCTCCTGCCCATCGGCCCCGAGTGGGGCCGCCCCAGAAGCCGCCGCGTAGGCAAGGTCGCAACCGTGGAGGTCGAACGTTGACAGGCGACCAGCGGCAGTGCGCCCGGCGGGGGGTGTGGGGGGCAGAGGCTCCTGCCGGAGCCCCCCGCCCGCGGAGGGGCGGCTCCGCCGTCCCCGGAGCAGCCAGCCCTTCAGTGCGAGCCGCCGGCGAGCACAAGGCGCTCCGAGGCGAACCTCCGGTTCGCCGAGGAAACCGATGAAGGCGCTGCGGTTCTCGCGCAAGCCGGCCAAGTTCGCCGCGGCGATGGTGGCAGGAAGGCTCTCGCCCGGCGCTGGCGCGAAGGTCGGTCCGCTCGCCCTTCGCGACGTCGACCCGCCCGATCTCCCGGGTCCCGGCTGGGTCCGGGTCCGGCCCCGCCTCGCCGGCATCTGCGGCTCCGATCTGGCCACCATCGACGGCACCAGCTCACGGTGGTTCGAGCCGATCGTGTCGTTCCCGTTCACCCCCGGCCACGAGGTCGTCGGCGAGCTCGACGACGGCACACGGGTCGTGGTCGTCCCGGTGCTCAGCTGCGTGGCCCGCGGGATCGACCCGCCCTGCGCAGCCTGCGCGGCGGGTCGCATCAACCACTGCGAGCGGATCGCCTACGGGCAGCTCGAGCCCGGGCTGCAGTGCGGCTTCTGCGAGTCGACGGGGGGCGGCTGGTCCACCCTCATGCTGGCCCACGAGCAGCAGGTCGTCGTGATCCCCGATGCGCTCTCCGACGAGGCGGCGGTGCTCGTGGAGCCCACCGCCTGCGCGGTCCACGCTGCATCCCAGGTGCAAGCCGGCCGGGTGGCGGTGATCGGCGCCGGAGCGATCGGCCTGCTCACCATCGCCGCCCTGCGCCGAGCCCACGAGGGCCTCGAGATCGTGGCCACCGCCAAGTACCCGCACCAGCGTGCGCTGGCCGCGGAGCTGGGCGCCGACGTCGTCGTCGCCCCGGGTGAGCTCGACCGTGCGGTTCGCACACGAACGTCGAGCATGCGCCTCGACAACGGCCAGCTCGGCGGCGGCGTCGAGGCTGTCGTCGACTGCGTGGGATCGGCCGACACCATCGCCCAGGCCCTGCGGATCACCGCGCCCGGCGGCACGATCCACGCGGTCGGCATGCCCGGGGTCACGACCGTCGACCTCACCCCGCTGTGGCAGCGCGAGATCTCGCTGCGGGGCGCCTACGCATACCAGCGCCACGACTTCGACACCGCAATCGAGCTCGTAGCCGAGCGCGACCTCGGTCGCCTGCTCACCGCCACCTATCCCCTGCGCTCCTACGAGGACGCCATCGCCCACGCCGCGTCCGCTGGCAGCCGCGGCGCCGTGAAGATCGCCTTCGACCTCAGGTCGGAACGAGAGAGAGACCGCATCTGATGCCCCGCCCCGGATTCGTCCTCGACGTCGACAAGTCCACGCCGCCGATCCTGTTCCACCACGGCGAGTCGCTCCGGCTCGAGAAGCTGCCGGCTGGACGCAGCCGCGTGCTCTACCCCGGCGAGCCGCTCCCGGCCCTCGAGGACGTCGACGCGTCGATCCGCCACGCCCTCGACAACCCGCTCGGCGACAGCCAGCCGCTGCGGGCGCTGCTGCGCCCGGGCATGAAGCTGACGATCGCGTTCGACGACATCAGCCTGCCCCTGCCGCCGATGCGCAAGCCCGACGTTCGCCAGCGGGTGATCGAGGCGGTGCTCGACGTCGCCGCCGCGGCGGGGGTCGACGACGTCCATCTCATCGCCGCCCTCGCCCTGCACCGACGCATGACGGAGGCCGAGCTGCGCCACGCCGTCGGCGACCGCGTGTACGACGCCTTCGCGCCGTCCGGGAACCTCTACAACCACGACGCCGAGGACCTCGACAACCTCGAGCTGATCGGGACCACCAAGCACGGCGAGGAGGTGGAGATCAACAAGCGGGCGGCCACCTCCGACCTCATCGTGTACGTGAACATCAACCTCGTGTCGATGGACGGCGGCTGGAAGTCGACCGCCACCGGCCTCTCCTCGTACCGGTCGCTGCGCCACCACCACAACGTGAAGACGATGCAGCACAGCCGCAGCTTCATGGACCGCCACGCCAGCGAGCTCCACTCGAGCAACTGGCGCATGGGCGAGGTGCTCCGCAACAGCGGCATCAAGGTGTTCCAGATCGAGACCACCCTCAACAACGACACCTTCGGCACGTCGGGTCCGATGTCGGTGCTGCAGAAGCGCGAGTGGGAGTGGACGGCGCGCGACCGAGCCACCTTCATCGGCATGAAGGCCGGCCTCGACCGCCTCCCCGTGAAGGCCAGGCGCAAGATCTTCAACTCCTGGCTGGCGCCCTACGGCGTCACCTCGGTGCAGGCCGGCGAGGTCGAGGCGGTGCACGAGGTGACCACCGCCAACGTGTTCAAGCAGCAGCTCGTGACGATCGAGGGCCAGACCGACATCCTCACCATGGGGCTGCCCTACATCTGCCCCTACAACGTGAACTCGGTCATGAACCCGATCCTGGTGATGTGCCTGGGGCTCGGCTACTTCTTCAACATGTACCGCGGGCAGCCGCTCGTGCGCGAGGGCGGCGTGGTGATCATGAGCCACCCGACGCCCTGGGAGTTCAACCCCGTCCACCACCCGAGCTACATCGACTTCTTCGAGCAGGTGCTCACCGAGACCACCGACCCGGCGGAGCTCGAGGCTCGCTTCGAGAAGCAGTTCGCGGAGGACGAGTGGTACCGCCACCTGTACCGCACCAGCTACGCCTACCACGGCGTCCACCCGTTCTACATGTGGTACTGGGGCAGCCACGCCCTCCAGCACCTCGGCAAGGTGATCATCGTCGGCGGCGAGCCCCGCTCGGTCCGTCGCCTCGGCTTCACCCCGGCGTCCACGCTCGACGACGCCCTCGAGCTCGCATCCGACGTCGTCGGCCGCCACGCCACGATCACCCACGTCCACAACCCGCCGCTCGTGATGGCAGACGTCCGGTGATCGGCGCCGAACCAGAGGTTCGTCGCCGAGGCTTCTCGTGCTCGCCCTTCGGGCTCGCGCTGAGGGCTTGTCGGCTCCGGGGCGGCGGAGCCGCCCTCCGCCATCGTGGGGGGCTCCGGCGGGAGCCTCTGCCCCCCACACCCCCCGCCGGGGCTGCGCTGTGAACCTCTCGCGGCGCGCTCTCGCCCTCCTGCGGCGAGGTACATCGCTGCCGTTTCCGTACTCGGCTCCTAACGTGCCTTTCGGGGTGGAGCCGCTGCCTCCTTCGCGGAAGCTGGGGGCGGACTACGACACGGACTGGGCTCGGCGGTTCCCGGCCCGGATGGCGCGGCTCGCCCTCCTCGAAGGCGTGATCCGACCCTCGGTGGCCTTCCTGGGAGCGCCCGAGCGTGACGGACTGGATCGGCTGAGCGGCCTCACCGATGGACCGGTCATCTTCGCCGGCAACCACCACAGCCACCTCGACACCCCAGTGGTCCTGACGTCGATCCCGGAGCCTTGGCGCCACCGCGTGTTCGTCGGCGCCGCCGCGGACTACTTCTTCCGCACCCGGCTCACCTCTGTCGCGTCAGCGCTCACCATCGGGGCCATCCCCATCGAGCGCTCGAAGGTCACCCGCCGCTCCGCCGACCAGGCCGCCGAGCTGATCCAGGCCGGCTGGTCGATGCTGATCTTCCCCGAGGGGGGACGCTCTCCCGACGGGTGGGGCCAGCCGTTCCGCGGCGGCGCCGCCTACCTCTCGAGCCGCTGCGACGTGCCCATCGTGCCGTTCCACATCCAGGGCACGGCCCGGATCCTGCGCAAGGGAGCGAAGCTCCCGACGCCGGCCAACGTGAGGGTCACCTACGGCACCCCGCTGCGCCCGCTCGAAGGTGAGTCGGCCAGCCGCTTCGCCGAGCGGATCGAGCAGGCGGTGGCCACGCTCGCCGACGAGGCCACCACCGACTGGTGGCAGTCGCGCCAGCGGGCCGCGGCAGGCACCACCCCGGCGCTCACCGGCC
>DATCYI010000477.1:0-2016 GCA_036570385.1 Acidimicrobiales bacterium
TCATCCCCCGCTGACGCAAGATCGGGGTTGCTCCCGGCAGTCGCTAGAGTTCCCTGTCCCCGGGGGCGTAGCTCAGTTGGCTAGAGCACCTGCTTTGCAAGCAGGGGGTCGTGGGTTCGATTCCCATCGCCTCCACCGGAACGATCCCTGGTCAGAGGCTGTCAGGGCTCCCAGAGGTCCAGGGTCACGGCGGCGATCTTGCCCTCTGGGGTGATGAAGAGGTCGATCGTCCACCATTGGATGCAGCTGTCGATGGATCGGGCCGCCGGCTGCACGCTGACTCGGCGCATGCCGGCGAGGTCCGCTGGGGGAGGCATCGGAGGTGACGCGCAATGCGGGTGCTCTCCGAGCAAGACAGCGACTTCGCCGGAGTCGGCGGCGAGGTCTAGCGCGCTGAACGGTCCGACGTAGGCGCGGAAGCTATCGACGTGGATCGACCACAGAGCCGCATCGGCGATCTGTGTGCGGGCGACGGCGGCGTGGATCTCCCTGCCAAGTCCGAGCGCGACCTCGTCTGCGAAGGGCACCTCGGCTGCAGCTCCTGCGGTCGGATCCTTCGCGAAGGTCAGGAAGGCCTGGATGAGTGCCTCGTCAGCGGCTGTGGCGGGCTGCCGGAGGCAATCGTCGCCACCGTCGAAGCTGACCTCGACGGCAACCTCGCCACCCGCTGGGACATCGATGCCGAGCCTGCAACGCAGGTCGCCCGCCACGTCGGGTACTTCGGGGGCTGGTCCGGTACCGACGTTGACGGTGGCAAGGACCACGACCGGCCCGGCCGGCACCTTCTGCCGCAGCACGCTGTCGTAGTAGTCGTCCATCGACGGGTCGGTGGACTGCTCAGCGATGAAATCGCTCCACAGGGTGGAGCCGATGACGTCGCCGTTGCCGGTCTCGAACCTCAGGCCCACCTCGAAGCCTTCGATGAAGACGCCATCGACTGCCTCGAGCCGGACGGTGACCACGCCGACGCTCGCCGGATCGACAGGGGCGTCTCGTCCATCCGACCCAGCGGTCGGGGTCTCATCCGCATCGCCGCCGCACGCGCCGGCCGCGAGGATCCCCATCGCCGCTGCAACCGCCAACCGCTTGCTCATCCGGGCCATGTGGCACCGTCCCGCTCGTCTTCGACCCTGTCTAGCGCGCCGGGCGTCGGTTCAGCCGAGCGGCTCGCGAGAGCTCGATAGTGGCATCCTCGGGCATGGTCGCTCGTCAGCTTCGGAGCGTGGCCGTCGGTGCTACGGCGCTCTCGGCGGTGGCGGCGCTGGTGACGGGCGCTGTCGGGTTCGTGCTGGCTGGTAGCTACAAGCCGCACGCGACGGGCGCCGACATGGCGAGCCTAGCCGACTCGGTTCAGCGCAGCGCGGAGTGGAGCGACAGGCACTCGGTGGCCAGCATCGTGCTGCTGGCCGCGTCGATCGGGAGCCTCCTGGTCGTGCTGTGGCTGGGCCGAACCCGGGCGCTCCTGCACCCGGTTCGGGTGACCGCCGCGTGCGTCGTTGCCGTCGTCGCCGCTGCCGTGACCGTGCTCACCAGGGCGCGGGTCGAGTGGGACCAGCTGGCGCTGTGGGCCGTGACGGTGGGCGAGGGAATCGACGGCTACTGGGTGGCCGGGTTCGACGAAGGCGTGCGCTTCGTGATCGCCGATGGCCATGAGGTGTCGCAGGGCGAGTACGCGACGGCGCTGCTCGTACACCTCGGAGCGCCGGTGCTCGCCGCCGTGGCGCTGCTGGTGGCGGTGTGGACGCTGGTCCGCACGCCCGACATCGGCTAGCCACTCATCCGATCGCCATCGACACCAGGAGCCCCTCACCATGACCGAACCCGTACTCGTGCGCGAGCAGCGAGGCGCCGTGCTCGTCCTGCGCCTCAACCGGCCCGACGCCCGCAACGCCCTCAGCCCCGAGCTGATCGGCGAGCTCGGCGCCGGGCTGGCCGACGCGGAGGCCGACGCTGCCACCCGCGCCGTCGTGCTCACCGGCACCGGCGACCGAGCCTTCTGCTCCGGCATGGACCTGC
>DATCYI010000478.1:0-7645 GCA_036570385.1 Acidimicrobiales bacterium
TCGGCGGTGAGCTCGCCGGCGTTGAGGGCGAGCACGCAGCGGTCGACGAAGGTCTGGGCCACGGCGACCTCGGTGGCCATCTCGGCCAGCTTGAAGCGGCTGTTCTGGAACGTGCCGATCGGCTTGCCGAACGCCGTGCGCTCCTTCGTGTACTCGAGGGTCAGCTCCAGCGCCCGAGCGGCAGCGGCCACGCCGGTGACCCCGATCGACAGGCGCTCCTGGGGGAGCTTGCCCACCAGCGAGCGGAAGCCGCTGCCCTCGTCGCCGAGGCGGTTCTCGACCGGCACGTGGACGTCGGAGAAGAACAGCTCGGCGGTGTCCTGGGCGTGCATGCCGACCTTCTCGAGGTTGCGTCCCCGCTCGAAGCCCTCCATGCCGCGCTCGAGCACCACGAGGCTCATGCCGGCGTGGCGCTGGGTCGGGTCGGTCTTGACCGCGGTGATCACGAGGTCGGCGTTGATGCCGTTGGTGATGAAGGTCTTCGAGCCGTTCACGACGTAGTGGTCGCCGTCGCGGATCGCCGTGGTCGCCATCGATGCGAGGTCGGAACCGATGCCGGGCTCGGTCATCGCGATGGCGGTGATCAGCTCGCCGGAGCAGATGCCGGGCAGCCAGCGCGCCTTCTGCTCGTCCGTGCACAGCGTGAGGAAGTAGGGCAGGCAGATGTCGTTGTGGAGCGTCCAGCCGAGGCCGGCGGCGCCGACGTCGGCCCGCTGCACCTCCTCGGCGATCACGACGTTGTAGCGGAAGTCGTCGACGCCGCCGCCGCCCAGGTCCTCAGGCACTGCCATGCCCAGGAAGCCCTGGGCGCCGGCCTTGCGGAAGAGGTCGCGGTCGACGACGCCGGCCCGCTCCCACTCCTCGTGGTGCGGAGCGAGCTCCTTCGCGATGAAGCCCCGGACCGAGTCGCGGAACAGCTCGTGGTCGTCGTCGAAGAGGGTTCGCTCCATGGACCGAAGGTAATCCCCCGGCTCACGTCGTCGGCTAGGTTGGCGGAGCACGAACGGGGAGCTCGGGTTAGCCGGGCTGAGAGGGTGACCGCGCCGAAGGCACGTCATCGACCCAGGAACCTGATCCGGGTAATGCCGGCGGAGGGAATCGGCTCATGGCAGCGCCAGGCGCGAGCGAGACGGTGATCGTCGTCACCGGGGGAGACCCGGTCGACGCGCGGCACCTGCCCGACCTGCCGCATGGGGCGATGGTCGTGGCGGCCGACTCCGGCATCGATCGGGCCCACGACCTCGGCCTGCGGGTCGACCTCGCGGTCGGCGACTTCGACTCCGTGACCGAGCGCGCCCTCGCGCTGGTGCGCGCCGACGGCGCCGTGGTGGAGCGTCACCCCGAGGCCAAGGACGCGACCGACTTCGAGCTGGCGCTCGACGCCGCGATGAAGCACGAGCCGCGGCGGATCATCGTGATCGGCGGTCACGGTGGCCGTCTCGACCACATGCTCGCCAACGCGCTGCTGCTGGCGTCGCCCGACTTCGCGGCCGTCGAGCTCACCGCTCAGATGGGCAAGGCGCGGGTGCACGTCGTGCGCCACGAGAGCCAGCTGCACGGCACAGCCGGCGACATCGTCACCCTCGTGGCGCCGCACGGCATCGCCACCGGCGTGCGCACCGAAGGGCTGCTCTACCCGCTGCGCGACGAAGACCTGACGCCGGGCTCCACGCGCGGCGTGAGCAACGAGCTCGTCGCAGCGCGGGCCACCGTCAACGTGCGCTCCGGCGTGCTGCTCGCCATCCAGCCCGGCGTCGCCGGCACCCACCTGAGGAGGACCAACCGATGACCCCCCGCTCTCGGATGCTCGCCGCCGTCCTGGCGTCGGCAACCCTGCTGGCCGCCTGCGGCGACACCGACGACCCCAGCAGCGAAGCGAACGCCACGCCGGAAGCGGAGCAGGACGCTCCGGCGTCGATCCGACTGCTGACGCACGATTCGTTCGCCCTGAGCGACGGCGTGCTGGAGCAGTTCACCGAGGACACCGGGATCGAGGTGGAGCTGCTACAGGGAGGCGATGCGGGCACCGTCGTCAACCAGGCCATCCTGACCAACGGCAACCCCCAGGCCGACGTGCTGTTCGGCATCGACTCGACCTTCCTCACGCGGGCCCTCGACGAGGATCTCTTCGTGCCGTACGAGGCCGACGGGCTCGACGAGGTCGACGAGGCTCTGCTGCTGGATCCCGAGCACCGCGTCACGCCGATCGACTACGGCGACGTCTGCCTCAACTACGACAGGGCCTGGTTCGACGAGTCGGGCACACCCGTGCCGACGGCTCTCGAGGACCTCATCGATCCGGCCTACGCCGACCTGCTCGTGGTGGAGAACCCGGCGACGTCCTCGCCCGGCCTGGCGTTCCTGCTCGCCACCGTCGAGGCGTTCGGCGAGGACGGGTGGCAGGACTGGTGGCGGGCGCTCGCGGACAACGGCGTCGAGGTCTCCTCGGGCTGGGAGGACGCCTACTACGGGTCGTTCTCCGGCAGCGCCGGCAGCGAGGGCACCAAGCCGCTCGTGGTCTCCTACGCGTCGAGCCCGCCCGCCGAGGTGATCTACGCCGATCCGCCCGTCGACGAGGCCCCCACCGGCGTGATCGAGGCCAGCTGCTACCGCCAGGTCGAAGGCGCCGGCATCCTGAACGGAACCGACGACGAGGAGGCGGCCGGTGAGCTGATCGACTTCCTGCTCTCCGAGACGGTCCAAGCTGACGTGCCCATGTCGATGTTCGTGTACCCGGTGCGCAGCGGCGTCGAGCTCCCTGCGGAGTTCCGGGAGCACGCCGTGTCGCCCGATGAGGTCCACGAGCTCCCGGCCGACGAGATCGACGCCAACCGCGAGCGCTGGATCGACGAGTGGACCGACGTGGTGCTCCGTTGACCACGACGTGAGGCGGGCGGCCAACAGAGCGGCGCTGCTGGCGCCGCCCGTCGCGTTCCTGGCCGTGTTCTTCGCGTGGCCGGTCGTGAACATCGTGGCCGAGGGGCTGCGAGACGACGCGGGCGGGTGGGACCTGAGCGGGGTCGGCGAGGTGCTCGGCAGCGCCGCCCTGCGCCGGGTGGCGTGGTTCACGCTGTGGCAGGCCGCGGCGTCCACCGCCCTGACGTTCGCCCTCGCGCTCCCGGCCGCCCACGTGCTCGCCACCTACGAGTTCCGCGGCCGTCGCGCCATCTCCGCGCTGGTGACGGTGCCGTTCGTGCTGCCCACTGTCGTGGTCGGCGCGGCGTTCCTGGCCCTGCTCGGACCTCGAAGCCCGATCGGCGTCGACCTCGACGAGACGGTGTGGGCGATCCTCATCGCCCACGCCTTCTTCAACCACGCCGTCGTCGTTCGGACCGTCGGCGGGCTCTGGGAGGGCCTCGACCGTCGCACCGTGGAGGCGGCTCGGACGCTCGGCGCGTCGCCCTGGCAGGCCTTCCGTGAGGTCACCTGGCCGGCGTTGCGACCGGCCGCAGGCGCGGCCGCGGCCATCACGTTCCTGTTCACGTTCACGTCGTTCGGCGTGATCCGGATCCTCGGTGGTCCGGAGCACTCCACCATCGAGGCCGAGATCTACCGGCAGACCGCAGACCTGCTCGACCTGCCCGTCGCCTCCGTGCTCGCGCTGGTCCAGCTGGCCGCCGTCGGTGCGCTGCTCGTGGTGCAGGACCGCCTGGAGCGACGGCGGGCGGCTGTAGCGGTGGCGCTGGGGCCGCCATCGAGACGGCGCCCGGCGACGCGCCGTCAGAGGATCTGGCTGGGTGCCAACCTGGCGCTGATGGCGCTGCTCCTGGCGACACCCCTCGCCGTGCT
Organism: Acidimicrobiales bacterium; assembly: GCA_036570385.1. Taxonomy (GTDB): domain Bacteria; phylum Actinomycetota; class Acidimicrobiia; order Acidimicrobiales; family VFJN01; genus VFJN01. The sequence continues at coordinate 3,790 of DATCYI010000478.1, forward strand.
CGTCGAGCGCTCGTTCCGCTCCTCCAGCGGTTGGAGCCTCACGGGCTGGCGGGCACTGGGGGAGCGGGGCCGCGGCAACGGGCTGTTCGTGGCACCGGTCGAGGCGATCGGCAACTCCCTGCGCTTCGCGATCGCGGCCACCGTCATCGCGGTGGTGCTCGGCGGGCTGGCCGCAACTGCCCTCGCCCGCTCGCAGAGCCGGCTGGCGCGCACGCTCGACGCGGTGCTGCTGCTCCCACTGGGCACCTCGGCGGTGACCGTGGGCTTCGGCTTCCTCATCGCGCTCGACTCGCCGGTCGACCTGCGGGCCAGCCCTTGGCTGGTGCCTGCGGCTCAGGCCGTGGTCGCCTTGCCGTTCGTGGTGCGGACCATGACCCCTGTGCTGCGCAGCATCGACGAGCGGCTGCGCGAGGCGGCGGCCGTGCTCGGCGCCTCGCCGCGCCGGGCCTGGTTGGAGGTCGATCTGCCGCTGGTGCGGCGGGCGGTGCTCGTCGCCGCGGGCTTCGCCTTCGCCATCTCGCTCGGGGAGTTCGGTGCGACGACGGTGATCGCCAGAGCCGACGCCCCGACGGTGCCGGTGGCCATCGACCGCCTGCTCGCCAGGCCGGGCTCCGTCAACGTGTCGGCTGCGTTCGCGCTGAGCACCGTCCTGATGGTGATCACCGCCGCGGCGGTGCTCGTCGTCGACCGCGGGCGCGCTCGCCGCACCGGAGCGCGGGGCAGTTGGCTGTGACGCCGCGGTTGGAGGTGAAGGGCGCCTCGGTGCGCTTCGGTGACACGACGGCGCTCGACAGGGTCGACCTCGCCGTCGCTCCCGCGGAGGTGGTGGCTGTGCTGGGCGCCAGCGGGTCGGGCAAGTCCACGCTCCTGCGCTCGATCGCGGGTCTCCAGTCGCTCAGCGCCGGGGGCGTCGAGCTCGACGCCCTCGATGTGACCGACGTCGAGCCGCACAAGCGCGGGGTGGGCCTGATGTTCCAGGACCACGCCCTGTTCCCGCATCGTGACGTCTCGGGCAACGTCGGCTTCGGGCTGCGGATGAAGGGGCTTCCCCCGGCTGAGGTCGCCGCCCGGGTGACGCAGCTCCTGGACCTGGTCGGCCTCGCCGGCAAGGCCGACCGCTCGATCCAGACCCTGTCGGGCGGCGAGCAGCAGCGGGTGGCGCTGGCCAGAGCGCTCGCGCCCGAGCCGAAGCTGCTGCTCCTCGACGAGCCACTGGGAGCCCTCGACCGCAGCCTGCGCGAGCGGCTGGTGGTCGAGCTGCAGCGCCTGTTCCGGGAGCTGGGCCAGACCGTGGTGGCGGTGACGCACGACCAGCTCGAGGCGTTCACGCTGGCCGATCGGATCGTGGTCCTGCACCGGGGCGCAGTCGCCCGCGTGGGCACGCCCGCCGAGGTCTGGGACGACCCCAGGAGCTTGGAGGTGGCCGAGCTGCTCGGCTTCGCCAACCTGGCGCTGCTTCGTCGCGACGGTGCCGACCTAGTCACCCCATGGGGGACCATCCCCGTCGGAGGGCAGGCAGTGGAGGGCGCCGATGCCGTCCTCATCCGGCCCGGCGGCGTGCACTTGCACCCGGGCGGCACGCAATCGGGGACGGTCGCCAGCCGGTCCTTCGGTGGCGCCAGGTCGACGCTGGTGATCGACGTCGCCGGCGCTCCTCCTCTGGAGGCCGACGTGCCCAGCGCCGACGCCCCCTCACCGGGCTCGCTGGTGCGCTTCGACATCGACCCCAGGCAGGTCCGGCACCTCCGCGGCTGGAAGAACCGATCTAGTTCGTAGGGTTGCTCGTAGAGGCGACACCTCCAGTTGACCCCCCGACCTGCCGATCATGACCACCGTGAACCGCCGCCATCGACTTGCCGCGCTCACCGCCGCACTGGCGGTCGGCATCGCAGGCACCGTCGCGCCCGTGCTGGCCCAGGAGCCTCCCGCGCCGCCCGACCCCGCGGCCACGTCGACGACGACCACCAGCGCGCCGCCGATCACCATCCTGCCGGGCGAGACCACGACGACGACGATCGTCGAACCGCCGCCGCCCGAGGACCCCGGCGGCCACGAGGAGCTGCCGCCGGAGGAGGTCCCCGTCGTACCGGAGACCGTGCCCCCGCGGCCGCCCGATCCCGGCGCCTACGCAGCAGAGGCCGGGCAGGTCATCCGCCGCCAGCTGCGCGTGGCCGAGGCGGAGGCGGTGCAGCTGGAGACGGCCTACGACACCGCCAAGGCTCAGCTCGTCGCCCTCGAGAGCGAGCTCGACGCGCTCGAAGCATCGATCACCGGTCTTGCGACCGAGGACCGCGCCGCAGTGCGCCGGGTGGAGGCCGCTCGCCGGCACTTCGAGGCGCGCGCCGCTCTGGCCACCGTGCGAGGTCGCGTCGACGACATGGCCGGGCTCATCACCACCGATGACCCCAACGAGATGGCCGTCGCCCAGTCCCTGCTCGGCTCCGTGCTCAACGCCGACCAGGCTGCGGTGCGCGACTACCTGGCCGCCAAGGCCGACGTCGACGCCGAGCTGGTGCTGAAGGCCGAGCGCCTCGTGCAGGCTCGCCTCGAGCTCGACGCCGCTCGCACGGCGCTGGTGGAGGCCCGCCGCGCCAGCGTGGCCGCGCAGTTCAACCTGGCGGTGTTCGCGGCCGGCTCCGAGATCGTGATCCGGGGCTTCGTGTTCCCAGTCGGCGATCCCCACTCCTTCGGCGACTCGTTCGGGGCTCCCCGGATGATGGGCACCGGCTACGAGCACGCCCACCAGGGCACCGACATCCTCGCCCCAGCGGGCACTCCGCTGCTGGCCTGTGAGCGGGGGATCATCACCCGCATGGGCAGCGACGTGCTCGGCGGCACCAAGATCTGGGTCAAGGGCGAGAGCGGCACGTACTACTACTACGCCCACCTCAGCGCCTTCGCCGAGGGCATGCACGACGGCAAGCTGGTCGAGCCAGGTGAGGTCATCGGCTTCGTCGGCGACACCGGCAACGCCCGTGGCGGCCCGCCCCACCTCCACTTCCAGATCCACCCAGACGGCGGCGCCCCGGTGAACCCGTACCCGCTCCTCAAGGTGGTCGACGACCTCTCCCGGGCGGCGAAGGCGAGAATGGCTGGATGACGGCCTGAGCCTCGCGTCTGGGCCAGGATCTTGCGGTGGACGTCACCGCGACACTCGACGCACCAGTACCGCCCGTTGACCTGTTCCCCTGGGTCGACGACCTCGAGCGCTATCCGAGCTGGCTCGACATCGTGCCCCGGGCCGTCCCGGTGGACCCCCACGCCGACGACGTCGGCCCGGCATGGGCGGTCGACCTCCGGGGCCGCTTCGGCCCCTTCGCCCGCTCGAAGCGGCTCCGCATGGTGCGAACCGTCCACGACGAGCCTGGCTCCGCGCGCTTCGAGCGGGCCGAGCACGACGGTCGGGAGCACTCCGCCTGGGTCCTCGACGCAGCCATCGAGCCCCTGGCAGACGGGAGCCGACTGACGATGCGCCTGCACTACGGCGGCCGCCTCTGGATGCCCGCGCTCGACCGCCTGCTGGGCGACGAGATCGAGCGCTCCCGGCCCCGGCTGCTCGCCTGCGTCTCCTAGCGCTCTCGCCCTCAGGCGGTGAACGCCGACCAGCGGTCGCCGCGGCGCTCGAGTCGCAGGGGGAGGCCGAACAGGTCCGACAGCGCGGGGCCGCTGAGCACGTCGTCGATCGGGCCGCTGGCCACCGACGCGCCGGCCGCGAGCAGCAGGCAGTGGGTGGTGCCGACCGGGATCTCCTCGACGTGGTGGGTGACCAGCACCGTGGGCGGACCGGCGAGGGCGGCGGCGGAGCCGAGCCGGCCCACGAGGTCCTCGCGACCTCCCAGGTCGAGCCCGGCGGTCG
>DATCYI010000479.1:0-2385 GCA_036570385.1 Acidimicrobiales bacterium
CGTGGGTCACCAGCACGGCGCGCGCCGCGGAGTCGATCGCGACCCGGGCGGCCTGCGGCGCCGTCAGGTGCTGGACCAGGCCCTCCTGGCCAGGGCGCAGCGACGCCTCGACCACGAGCAGGTCGACGCCGGTGCTGTCCGGGTCGAGCGAGCGGCCGTCCAAGCGAGCGCCGGTGTCAGCGGTGTAGGCCAGGGAGCCGGACGTTCCGTCGACCCGCACCGCCATCGTCTCCACTGGGTGGTCGGTCGACACGAAGCGCAGCCGGATGTCGCCGACCTGGCGCTCGTCGCCGTCTCGGACCACGTCCCAGGCGAAGGTGGGGGCCGCGCCGCCGCTGATGTCGTCGATCAGCCGGCGGGTTCCCTCTGTGGTGATGACCCTCATCCCGCTGACGTCCAGGAGGTACTTCAGCGCGTTGCGCAGGACCGGCAGCTCTCCGCAGTGGTCAGGGTGCTGGTGGGTGACCACCACGGCGCTGAGGTCGGGCAGCGCGACGTGGCGCTGCAGGCGGGCGAGGGTCCCGGGCCCGGCGTCGAGCCAGATGCGCGTGGTGTCGCTGGCGATCAGGTAGCCGCTGCAGGCGCCACCGGCACCCGCGTAGGAGCCGTCGCACCCGAGGACCGTCAGCCGGAGGTCGTCGCCGGCGGGGATCGGCGTGGGGATCGAGCTGGTTGCGGTCACGGTCAGACCTCCGTCGGGTGCTCCCTGCACCTACCCAGGTGCAGGGGCGAGGCAGCCTCGCAGCCGCCGAGCGTGCCAGCATGCGAAGCATGTCCGACGCAGCCGAGATCCCTCCCGCCATCCCCGCCGCCACGGTGGTGCTGCTGCGAGACGGTGACGAGGGGCTCGAGACGCTGATGCTCCACCGCACGTCGAAGGTCGCCTTCGGAGGCATGTGGGTGTTCCCGGGTGGGCGGGTCGACCCCGAGGACCGCCGGCCCGACGACCCCGACGAGGAGGCCGCCGCACGCCGCGCTGCGGCGCGCGAGGCGATGGAGGAGTGCGACCTGCGGGTGGCCGCCGAAGACGTGGTGGCGTTCTCGCACTGGACACCGCCGGCCGTCACCATCCGTCGCTACGCCACCTGGTTCTTCGTGGCCCGCGCCGTCGATGGCGAGGTCACCGTGGACGGCGGCGAGATCCACGACCACCGCTGGCTCGCTCCTCGCGAGGTGCTGGCGCGCCGCGACCGAGGCGAGGTCGACCTCGCTCCCCCGACGTGGGTGACGCTCGCGGACCTGGCCGACCTCCCCTCTGTCGACGTCGCGCTGGCGCTGGCCGAGTCGCGCCGACCGCTCCCCCACTACGAGACGCGCTGGGTGGAGGTCGACGGCGGAGCGGTGGCCCTCTGGGAGGGCGACGCCGGCTACGACCTCTCCGACCACACGGTGGAGGGCCGGCGGCACCGGCTCTGGATGACGGGCGAGGGCTGGCGCTACGAGCGCGACTGACGCTCCACCCAGGCGTCGATGAGGGTGCGGGCGATGCTCATGCCCGGCGGGATCATCGGCAGGTCGTCGGGGCGGAACCAGCCGGCGTCCACGATCTCCTTGCCGTCGACCTCGATCTCACCGCTGCCCCACGTGGCCTCGAAGCCGACCATCAGCGAGTGCGGGAAGGGCCAGGGCTGGCTCGCCACGTAGCGGACGTCGGAGAGCTCGACGCCGACCTCCTCCGCCACCTCCCGGTGCACCGCCTCCTCGAGGGTCTCACCGGGCTCGACGAAGCCCGCGATGCAGCTGTACATCGGTACGGGGAAGGTCCCGTTGCGGGCCAGGAGCGCTTCGTCGCCCCGTTCGATGAGGGTGATGACCGCCGGCGCCAGGCGCGGGAAGGCCAGCAGTCCGCACGCGGGGCAGCGTCGAGCCCGCTCGCCCGGCATGGGCTCGGTCTGCGTGGCGCAGCGCCCGCAGTAGCGCGTCGTGCGCTCCCACTCGACGAGCTGCACCGCACGACCGGCGAGGGTCCAGCGCAGGTCGTCGACGCGCCCGTAGAGCCCCATCAGCGGCATGAGGCCGAGGTCGTCGGCGGCCGGTAGCGCCACGTCGGGCGTGCCGTCGCCGTCGAGGTCGATGGCCCAGCAGGCGGCGCCGTCGAGGGTGCCCAGCACCATTGAGGGAGCCCCCGGCGCAACCTCGTCTGGATGCTCGTCGAGGACTACGACCTGCCCCTCCCGAACGACGACGGTCACGGCGCCCGCCCAGTCGTCGGGGAGCTGCAAGGTGGGCACGAAGCGGGATGGCATCACGTGATCATGCCCTCCGGCTCGACGAGGTCGCTCGCGTCGACGTCGGATCGGATGACGACGACGACCCCGGCGGCTATGAGCACCGCCGCCGGCCACGCTCCAGCCGGCGGCGTCTCGCCGAAGGCGATCCGGGCGA
>DATCYI010000480.1:0-12297 GCA_036570385.1 Acidimicrobiales bacterium
ATCCGGGGCCGCCGCGCTCCACCACGTCGACGGCGGTGATCGACCGGACCGGCATCGCCCTCGCGCCGGTCGCGGGTGCGACGACGACCAGCGTCGTCGAGAGGGGATCGGCCCGGATCGTCGGTCTCGTGTCGGGTCCCACGGGGCCGGTGCCGGGCGCCACCGTGCGGATCGAGCGACTCGTCGCCGGTCGCTCGGTGCGCACCGACGTGGTGGCCGGCGGGGACGGACGCTTCGTCGCGGAGGGGCTGCCAGGTGGCCGCTACCGCGTCCGCTCCTTCGCTCCGCCGCTGCTCGCTCAGCTCGAGGCGGAGGTGAGGTTCCTCGCCGACCGTCAGGAGCACTCGTTCGACCTCGTGGTGGAAGACCACAGCGGGCTCGACGTATCCGCTTCCGCCGCGCCGTCACCCGCCCAGGTGGATGCCCCGGTGAACCTGGTCGTCCAGCTGGGCTGGCGGCAGGTCGACGCGGACGGTGTCGTGCACACGCAGCCCTTGCCAGGCATCCGCATCGAGCTGACCGGGCTCTCCAGCTGGCGGCTCCGCAGCGACGCCGACGGATCGAGCTCGACCGGGTCGGGTGCATCGTCCAGCGTCGCTCAGGCCGCCGTTCGCACCGACGGTGACGGTCTCGCCACGTGGCAGCTCGTGTGCGTCGCTGCCGGCGAGCCGGGGCTCGCCGTGCGGATCCCGGTCGCCGTCACGGAGCCGGCCGGAGCCTCGACGACCACCACGACGAGCTCGGCGACCGCGACGACCGCTCCCCGGGTGCGGATGGACACGGTCGCCCTCGACCTGCCGGCGTGCGTGCCCGCGGCGACCACGACGACGTCTCCATCCACCACCACGACCACTGACAGCGATGGCTGAGCCCACCACCCACTACGAGGTGCTCGGCGTGGGGCGAGGCGCGACGACGGCTGAGCTGCGGGCCGCCTACGTCGAGCTGGCTCGGATCCACCACCCGGACCGGGCAGGCGGCGATGCGGCTCGCATGAGAGCGGTCAACGCCGCGTGGGCGACGCTTCGCAACCCGGCACGCCGCGCCGCCTACGACGCGTCGATCGCCGGGTGGCCGGCCGGCGCGTCCGACCGCCCGGCTTCAGCGGGAGCTGCTGCCGTAGCGGAGCCGCCAGAGGACGACATCGAGTTCGAGGGTCGATTCGACGACGATCTCGAGGACCTCCTCCACGACCTCGCCGACGACACCCCCATCGGCGCGGTGGTGGTGCTGCCCCAGTGGCTGAGCCTGCTGCCGGTGGGCCTGTTCTTCACCTCCATCGGTGCCTTCGTGCTCGGGGCGCTGCTCGGCCAGGCCGCGCTGGTCGGCTTCGGTGGGGTGTGCTTCCTGCTGTCGTGCCTGCTGTTCGTGGCGGCGCCGTTCATGGCGCTGCTGTCGTCGCGCCGGCGCGCTCAACATCCCAGGTAGGTTCGGCCCCAGTGCCGACCCCCTCAGCGCCATGAGCGCCACCTACCTGGATCGGATAGTCGCGGCCCATCGCGCTAGCGCCTCCGACGACCCTCGAAGCGTCGAGCAGCTGATCGACGAAGCTCGCTCCGCGGCGCCCGCCCGCGGGTTCACGAGCGCCCTGCGTTCGGTGCCCGAAGGCGATCTGGCGGTGATCGCGGAGGTGAAGCGCCGGTCGCCCTCCAAGGGAGATCTTGCCGCCGACCTCGATCCCGCGGAGGTGGCCCAGGCCTATGCGTCCGGTGGCGCGGCGTGCCTTTCGGTGCTCACCGACGAGGCGCACTTCGGCGGTTCGGCCGACGACCTGCGCGCCGCTCGCGCCGCCGTCAGCATCCCGGTGCTGCGGAAGGACTTCACCGTCGACCTCCGGGACGTGTGCGACGCGCGGATCATGGGTGCCGACGCGGTGCTGCTGATCGTCGCCGCACTCGACGACAGCGAGCTGCGAGACATGCACGCCCTCGCCACCGAGGTGGGGCTCGACGCACTCGTCGAGATCCACGACGAGGCGGAGCTCGAGCGAGCGCTGGCCGTCGATTCTGAGCTCATCGGCGTGAACCAGCGCGACCTCGTCACCTTCGAGGTGGACGACGACAGGGCCCGGCGGGTCGGCGCAGCCATGCCGGCCAGCGTGGTCCGAGTCGCCGAGTCGGGCATACGGGGGCCAGCCGACGCAGCGGCGCTCGCGGCCGCCGGGTTCGATGCCGTGCTCGTAGGTGAGTCGGTGGTCACCTCCGGCGATCGCAGCGCGGCCGTCGCCGCCCTCCGCTCCGCACCCCGCTGAGCTCAGCAGAGCGGCAACGGTCGCCCTCCGGAGAGGCGGTGCCCGGTACCCTTCACGCGTGTTCGTCAAGATCTGCGGGATCACGAGCGAAGAGGACGCGCTGCTGGCGGTGGCGATGGGCGCCGACGCGGTCGGGTTCAACTTCGTGCCGTCGTCGAAGCGGTTCCTCGCGGTCGGGCGCGCCGCCGACATCGTCAAGCGACTGCCTCCCGAGATCCTCACCGTGGGCATCTTCCGCAACGAGAGCCGGGAGCGGGTCGTGGAGCTCACCCACCAGGCGGGCCTGCGGGCCGCCCAGCTGCACGGCCACGAGTCGGCCGAGGACAGCCGCTGGGTGCGCGAGCGTGTGCCGGTGCTGATCAAGGTGTTCCCCGGGGGCGATCCCGCCCTCGCCGACGTCGCCTCCTACGGCGCCGACCTGGTGATGCTCGACTCGGCCAGCCCTGGCTCGGGCGAGGTCTTCGACTGGTCGCTCGCTGAAGGTGCTCCGTCGGGCATTCGGCTGGTCCTGGCCGGTGGCCTGACCCCTGAGAACGTGGGCGAGGCGATCGATCGCGTCAGACCCTGGGGCGTCGATGTCGCCTCCGGGGTGGAGTCGGCACCCGGCGTGAAGAACCCGTCGAAGGTGCGACGGTTCGTCAACGCCGCCCGCGAGGCGGAGCCCGAGGACTACCACGGCCAAGACGACGCCCGCCCCTTCGACTGGATGCTCGACGATTGACCGGGTCGGGCCCTGAGGGCGTGAGCGCCGCGCCGTCGCCCACCACCTCGCCGTGACCGCCTTCAGCATCGACCTTGATCCCGCGCGCGTGGGTCGCCTGCTCACCCGCGTCGCCGTCCTGCTGCTGGTGACGAGCACCACGGTGGCCGTCACCCGGGTGGCCGCTGGCGGCCAGCTGGGATTGCACGACTTCGGCGCTCGCTTCGACGTCGACAGCGAGGGGTCGATCCCGACCTGGTTCTCATCGCTGGTCCTGCTCGCCGGCGCACTGCTGCTCGCGGTGACCGCTGCGGACCACAAGCGAGCCGGTGGGCGCGATGCGCTGCACTGGAGCCTGCTGGCCGCGCTGCTCTGCGTCTTCTCGCTCGACGAGGTCGCGTCGTTCCACGAGTACACGAGCGTCGTCCTCGACGTGGAGCTCTTCGGCTTCGAGAGCGCGTTCAGCTGGGTGGTGTTCGGGTTGGCCTTCACCGTCGTCTTCGCCGTGGTCATGACCCCATTCGTCCGCCGTCTAGATCTCCGGCTGAGGCGGAGGCTCACCCTCGCGGCCGGGCTGTACTTCGGCGGCGCTCTCGGCGTGGAGATGCTCAACGCCGATGTGGCCGCCTCCGCCGTGGACGCGACCTACCGCTACGTGTTGCAGACCGCTGCCGAGGAGGCCCTCGAGATGGCGGGCGCGATAGCCCTCGTCTACGCACTGCTCCACCACCTGCGAGAGCGATCGGTGTCGGTGAGCCTCGACTTCGGGGCGCCCTCTGCGCCGCGGGGCGACGCGCCTTGAGGGAACCGACTGGCCTGGCGGGCGGTCGGTGGCGGAGGCTGGAGAGATGACGACGCAGCCCGTGATGGGAGACCCAGGCACGTCCGGGCGGTTCGGCAGCTACGGCGGCCGGTACATCCCTGAGACGCTGATCGGGGCCTGCGCCGAGCTCGATGCCGCCTTCCGTGAGGCGTGGGCCGATCCTGGGTTCCGCGCCGAGCTCGACGACCTCCTGCGGGGCTACGCCGGACGTCCGTCGCTGCTGTACCCGGCGAAGCGGCTCTCGGAGGAGCTGGGCTGCACGCTCCTGCTCAAGCGGGAGGACCTCAACCACACGGGCTCCCACAAGATCAACAACGTGCTCGGACAGGCGCTGCTCACCAAGCGCATGGGCAAGAAGCGGGTCATCGCCGAGACCGGGGCCGGCCAGCACGGGGTGGCCAGCGCCACCGCCGCGGCGCTGATGGGCCTCGACTGCGTCGTGTTCATGGGCGAGGTCGACATGGATCGCCAGGCGCTCAACGTGTTCCGCATGCGCCTGCTCGGCGCGGAGGTCCGTCCGGCGATGTCCGGCAGCCGAACCCTCAAAGACGCTGTCAACGAGGCGATGCGGGACTGGGTCGCCACTGTCGAGACGAGCCACTACCTGCTCGGCTCGGTCATGGGCCCCCATCCCTACCCGTTCATGGTGCGCGAGCTGCACCGGGTGATCGGGGACGAGGCCCGCGAGCAGTGCCGCGAGCTGCTCGGGCGTGACCCCGACGTCGTCACCGCCTGCGTCGGGGGCGGATCCAACGCCATCGGGCTCTTCAGCGGCTTCGCGGAGCTGCCCGACGTCGAGCTCGTCGGGGTCGAACCGGCCGGTGGGGCGGCTGTGGGCCACGGCATCCCCGGCATCGTGCACGGCTCGAAGTCGTTCCTCATGCAGGACGAGCACGGCCAGGTGATCGAAGCCGAGTCGATCTCGGCCGGCCTCGACTACCCCGGCATCGGGCCCGAGCACGCCCACCTCGCCGAGATCGGTCGGGCCCGCTATGTGGCGGTGACCGACGACGAGGTGCTCGACGCCTTCCAGGTCATCGCCCGAACGGAGGGCATCATCGCCGCCCTCGAGTCGTGCCACGCGCTCGCCTGGGTGCTGAGAGCCAAGGAAGAGCTGGCCGGCAAGACCGTGATCCTCAACCTGTCAGGTCGCGGCGACAAGGACGTGGCGCAGGTGTCCGAGATCCTGGGGCGGCGAGATGCCTGAGCCCGGCTACCTCGAGTCGCACCTCCGGGCCCGTCGTGACGCCGGCAAGAAGCTGCTCCTGCCCTTCGTCACGGCTGGTCTCGGAGAGGACTGGACCGACGTCGTCCGTGCCTGCGCCGCCGCTGGCGCCGATGCCATCGAGATCGGCATCCCCTTCTCGGACCCGGTGATGGACGGTCCCACGATCCAGGAGGCGTCCGAGCAAGCTCTCGCTGCCGGCACCACGCTCGACGAGGTGCTCGACGAGCTGCGCTCCATCGACGCCGGCATCCCGCTCACCGCGATGACCTACGTGAACCTCGTCTTCCACAAGGGCTACGAGCGGTTCGCGGCGGAGGCCGTCGAGTCGAACATCAGCGGCATCATCCTGCCGGACCTGCCCCTCGAGGAGATGGGGGAGTGGGAGCCGGCGGCTGACGCAGCCGGGCTCGAGACCGTGATGCTCGCCTCCCCGCTGACCCCCGATGACCGGCTTGCTGCGCTCTGCGAGCGGTCGAAGGGGTTCGTCTACGGCGTGAACCTGCTCGGCGTCACGGGGGAGCGGGCATCGATCTCCGACGCGTCACCCGTGCTGGCCAAGCGCCTGAAGTCGGTCACCGATCTGCCCGTCGTCATGGGCTTCGGCATCTCGACCCCCGACCAGGCGCGGGCCGTCGCTGCTCACGCCGACGGTGTGATCGTGGCCTCTGCCCTCATGCGGGCCAGGATGAACGGTGCCTCACCCGAGCAGATCGGCGACCAGGTCGCCGCTCTGCGCGCCGGCCTCGACAAGGGGTAGTCGCCGCCGAGAGCTTCGACGGCGAGTTCTTTCGTGCGGTTCAGGCCGCGTCGAGGTGGGTGCGGAAGAACTCGAGCGTCCTCTGCCAGGCCTGGTCCGCGGCGGCTGGGTCGTGCTCGGGACGGTCTGACTCGAAGAACCAGTGCGACGTGCCGGGGTAGCGGTGGAAGGTGGTGTCGTGGCCGTCGAGGTGCAGCTCCGCCTCCAGCAGGGCGAGGGCGTCGTCGTCCACGTAGGGGTCGCGGCCCTCCTCGGTGAAGTGCCCGAGGTAGGCCGACTTGGCATCGATGAAGTCGATGTCCTGAGCCCCGTAGAACACGGTGGTCGCGGCGACCGCATCGGGCACTCGGGCCGACAGCCACAGCGCCATCGACGCCCCCATGGAGAAGCCGAGCACTCCGACGGGCGCGTCCGGGGTCATCGGCATGTCGCGCAGCGTCTGCAGGCTGGAGCGGGTGACGTGGGCCAGCTCGTTGGCATCGGCGTCGGCCAGCTGGGCCTCCGCCTCTTCGACGGTCGTCGCCACGCGCCCCGCCAGGAGGTCGGGGGCGAGCGCCACGAAGCCCTCTGCGGCGAGCCGGTCGCACACGCCCCGGAAGAAGTCGTTCAGGCCCCACCAGGCGTGCAGCACGAGGATGCCGGGACCGCTCCCGCTCTCGGGGATGGCGAGGTAGCCGGTGCCGGCGCGATCAGCGTCCATCGACCTCACGGTATCGACCTGTACGTTCTGGGCCATGCCCCACGGAGAGAAGGTCGACGACTGCGACCTGTGCGAAGCGGCCAAGATCACGCACTGGTTCCACGAGGACGACGTCTGCTGGATCGCGGAGTGCGAGATCTGCGACACCCCGATGGTGGTGTGGCGCTGGCACGGCGTCGACCCCGACGACACGGCGATGCAGCACATGCACGCCCAGCTCGCGCGGGTGGCTGGTGACGTCTTCGACGGCCACTACCTCGACGACAACATGCGCAACATCCCGGACCACTACCACGCCCACGCCCGGCCCGAAGGCGGCTTCTTCGGCCACGGCCACCGCAAGGATCGCTGAGCACCCGGCGGTACCCTCGGCGCCGTGAGCGAGGACCTCAACGTCTACGAGGCGGTCGGCGGCACCCCCTTCTTCGTCGAGCTCGTCGACCGCTTCTACGACTCCGTCGAGCACGACCTCATCCTGCGGCCGCTCTACCCGGACGACCTCACGGCGCCTCGCCGCCACACCGCCCTGTTCCTGCAGCAGTACTGGGGCGGACCCGGCACGTACAGCGAGGAGCGCGGCCACCCCCGCCTACGGGGTCGCCACATGCCCTTCGTCATCGGCGAGCCCGAGCGCGATGCGTGGTTCGGCCACATGGCCCGGGCGCTCGGGAGCCTGGTCGAAGAGCGTGGCATCGACCCGCGCGTCGAGGCCCAGATGCTCGACTACTTTGCCCACGCCGCAGACTTCCTCGTCAACGCTCGGTGATTTCGTCGGCGAAGCAGAGCTTCGCCGACGAGCTTTGCTGAGGAGCTCGCCTTCGGCTCGCGCTGCTGTGCGCCTCCGAGCGGCGGAGCCGCTCTCCGGCGCTCTTGCGGGGGGAAACCCCCCGCACCCCCAGCGCCGCTGCGCTTCCGGGATCCCGCTCTTCGCTCTCGTCTTCCCCGGTTGAGCCCGTTGGGTCTTCAGCGGGAGGTCTTGCTAGACGGCGATCAGGAGGACCGGGGTCAGCACCAGGGCTGCTACGAAGGTGGCTAGGTGGGTCCTGGTCTTCAGGACGAGCTTGGCCCAGGTGATCGAGGCGGCGCGCACCGCTGGGTAGGCGACCGCCAGCAGCAGGAGCGTGAAGGCCGAGACGCCGACCACCTCGGCGATCACCACTCGCACGGCGTCGGCGTTGCCGATGACGATGGCGGCGACCAGCGTGTCGGCGAGGGTGGTGATGTTCGCGCCGGCGATGTACGGGATCGTGTCCTCCCGCTTGAGGTAGCCGTTCGCCACGATCGGAACCAGCACCGTCAGTGCCATCGAGACCGAGAGCGTGAGCAGCGCGACGAGGCAGCCGATCCCGAACATGACCCATGGGTTCGACAGTCGGGTGTCGCCCTCGAAGCGCTCCGAGTCGACGGCAGGGAGCACGCGATCGATGCAGGCGAACGCGCCGAGCAGCACCGCCACGCCGATCGGGAAGAGCATCGCTCCAGGGAGGGCATCGTCGAGCAGGTCGGGCAGCCAGCCGAACAGCGTGTCGGTGACCGAGATCATGCCTGGGGAGGCGGCCAGATCCAGGCCGTCCAGCGCGCCGCGGTCCAGGAGCCACCAGCCGATGGCCGCGCCGGGCAAGTAGGCGACCGCGGTGATGGTCAGCGAGTAGACGCCGATCGACAGGGGCGCCCGTCGGCCTGCGCTCCGGCGCATCGCGTAGACGACGCCGACGAGGAGCACCACGAAGGACGCGCCGAGCCGAGAGCCGGTGAGCATGGCGAACGACTGGGTGCGGTCGATCGCCCCGCCGTCGAGCAGCGTGAGCGAAGAGGCGGCGACCGGCGAACCCGACAGGACGATGCACGCGCCCAGCCAGCCCACGCCGAGGGTGCTCCAGGCGTTGTCCGTGAACACCGAGCCCTCGAGCGCCGGGATCAGCGAGCGGGCGCCGTCCTTCATCAGGCCCAGAGCGGTGACGAACAGGCCCAGGCCCGCGAGCAGGAGCAGGGCGCGCTGCCAGCCAGGGCGCCCGGACCCGCCCAGGTGGACCTCCGGGACCGGAGCGCGGTGGTACGGGCCGGGGCCCGCCCCGACTATCCGGGAGAGCGGCGGTTCGTCGACCGGATCCGGCCTGGTGGAGGTGGGGGGCGGTGCTTCCATGGAAAGTTGATCGACACAGTAGGGAATGCCGGTTTCACGCGCCAGGTGACAGCCGCGCCGGCGGCGACGACCTGTGCGAGCATCACGCATCCGCCGCCTCCAGCCCCTCGTCCGCCTCGTTCCCCGCACCGCTCCTCGAGCGATGCTGGCCGCCATCACGGCGGTCTGGGTGCTGGTGTTCGCCCGGCTGGTCGTGTGGCGGCAGGTGCGCTTCGGCACCCCCGACCACGACCTCGGGATCTGGGATCAGGCGGTCTGGCTGCTCGCGCACGGCGAGTCCTTCGACACGATCCGCGGCCTGCACGTGTTCGGCTTCCACGCCAGCCCAGCGCTGTACCTCTACGTGCCGTTCTACTGGCTGGGCGCGGGGCCGAACCTGCTCAACGTCTCGATGGCGGTGTCGATCGGTGCCGGCGCCGTCGCCGTCTTCCGCATCGCGATGCACCACCTCGAGAACGAGTGGCAGTCGGTGGTCCTGTCGCTGGCCTTCCTCACGACCTACGCCGGGCAGTGGATGATCCAGGAGACCTTCCATCCCGAGGTCATGGCCATCACGCCGCTGCTCTTCGCTTACCTGGCGGCTCTGGAGGGTCGCTGGCGCGCGTTCTCCGCCTGGCTCCTGCTGGCCCTGATGTGGAAGGAGGACGTGGCGCTGGTCGGCATCGCGATGGGCTTGCTGCTGGCCTACCGCGGCGATCGGGTCGTTGCTGGAGTCGTGCCTGCGCCCAGGAGCCGCACGATGGGTCTTCGGGCCGCCGGGCTCTGCGCGCTGTGGTTCGTGATCGCCACCCGCCTGTTCATCCCGGCGTTCAGCCCCGAGGGCGGCTTCACCGACCAGCTGTTCGGTGAGCTGGGCGGCTCGCCGACCGAGCTGGCCGGCAACCTCGTCAGCGAGCCGGAGCTCTTCGCCAACCAGCTGGTGGAGTCCGAGCCGCGTCACTACGTCCGGGAGCTGACCACCCCGTACGCGTTCACCCCGCTGCTCGCGCCGCTCACGCTGCTGATGGGGCTGCCGCAGACCCTCATCAACCTGCTCGCGCAGTACGAGTTCTTCTGGTCGACGACCGTCCACTACGCCGCGCTCCCGCTCTTCGCCAGCACGGTGGCCGCGGTGGAGGGCATCCGCCGGTTCCGGCGACCGGAGCTGCGGCAGGCGCTGGTGGCCCTGGTGGCGCTGTGCGCGGTCTACACGTCGACGGCGTGGGGCGTGTCGCCGCTGAGCCCGAAGTACGACGACGGGCACTGGCTCCTCGAGCCCCACGCGGATCAGCAGCTCCTCGAGCTCGCGATCTCGCTGCCCGACAGCGACGACGCGGTGTCGTCGTACACGTGGCTGGTCCCGCAGCTCACCCATCGGGAGCGCATCTACACGTTCCCGAACCCGTGGCTCGCCGACAACTGGGGCGTCCACGACGAGAACCGCCACGAGCCCGAGGTGGTCGACTGGCTGCTGGTGAACCCGTCGAGCCTGAGTGAGCGCGACGCCGCCGTGCTGCGCGTCGCCCTTGACGATCCGGATCGCATGCTCGACCGAGCGGCGGTGGCAGCACTGATCGAGGCCGAACCGGGTACCGACGTGCGAGACGCCATCGATGGCATCGACGAGCGGACCTGGCGGGTGGCGGTCGACCAGCCCCAGCTCCTGGCCGTGGAACGCGTCCGCTAGCAGTCTCCGAGGGTTGAGCGGCGCGGGTACCGTCAGGCCCATGGCGCTCTCCACCGGTGACAAGGCCCCTGCGATCTCGCTGCTCGACCAGACCGAGAGCAAGGTCAAGCTCTCCGACTACAAGGGGCGCAAGGTCCTCGTGTTCTTCTACCCGAAGGCCGACACACCTGGCTGCACCACGCAGGCCTGCGGTCTGCGTGACGTCGCAGGCGACATCGGAGACACGGCGATCCTGGGGATCAGCCCCGACAAGCCGGCCAAGCAGGCCAAGTTCGACGACAAGTACGGGCTCGGGTTCCCGCTGCTGGCGGATGAGGACCACGCCGTGGCGGAGGCCTACGGCGCGTGGGGCGAGAAGTCGATGTACGGCAAGAAGTACATGGGCATCATCCGCTCGGCGTTCCTCGTGGACGAGAAGGGCAAGATCGAGCAGGCCTGGCCCAAGATCAGCCCGAAGGACACACCCGCCAACCTGCTCAAGGCCCTCGCGGACCAGGGCGAGCAGTAGCCGCGCTGTGAACGACCTGCCCTCCCCGTCAGAGGTCCTGCCGCATCGGCCACCGTTCCTGTTCGTCGACGAGCTCGTCGACGTCGAGCCCGGCGTCTCCGCCACCGGCCGCTGGCACCTGACGGGCGACGAGGCGTTCTTCGGAGGCCACTTCCCGGGCCGGCCGACGCTGCCCGGCGTGCTCATGGTGGAGGCGCTGGCCCAGGTGGGGGCGATCGCGGTCCTGCGCGAGCCGCGCTTCGCCGGCAAGCTCCCACTCTTCGGCGGGATCGACAAGGTGCGCTTCCGGCGCCAGGTCTCGCCCGGCGACACGCTCGAGCTGCGCATGGAGATGGGGCGGCTGTCGGCTCGCGCCGGCAAGGGCCACGGTCTGGCCACGGTCGGCGGGGAGATGGCGTGCGAGGCCGACCTGCTCTTCGTGATCGTCGACACCTGACCTCACGCCGGCCGGGCTCCGAGCGTTGTTATCAGTGGTGACGCCGACCCTGCCCCCCTTCCAACGACTGCTCGACGAGCACGCCGCCGCGCTGCACCGCTTCTGCGTGGTCCAGGCCGGCCCGCATGCCGGCCCGGACTGCTTCCAGGAGACGGTGATCGCCGCGCTGCGGGCCTACCCGGCGCTGCGAGACGACACGAACCTCCGGGGTTGGCTCTTCACCATCGCGGCCCGCAAGGTGATCGACCACCAGCGCGCGGCCAGTCGCCGCCCGGTGCTCGTGGCCGCACCACCCGACGCTCCCAGCGTGGACCCGGCGCCGGTCGACGGTGACCTGTGGGCCGCGGTGGCAGAGCTGCCGGACAAGCAGCGGATCGCCATCGCCATGCGGTACCTGGGCGACCTGCCCTATGCCGAGATCGCCGTCGCCCTGGACTGCTCCGAGGCGGCGGCCCGTCAGAACGTGCGGGCCGGCCTGGCCAGCCTGCGCGTGGAGGTGACCCGATGACCACCGACGCGCTGGAGCGGTCACTGCGACTCGCTCCTCCCACCGACCCGACCGACGACCTCGCTCAGGCCATCGCCCGCGCCGAGGACGAGGGCCTGGTCGACGTCGCCTACGCCAGCACCGACAGCCCGATCGGACCGCTGCTCGTGGCCGTGACCGATGCCGGCCTCGTGCGCCTCGCCTTCCAGCGCGAGGACTCCGACGCGGTGCTGGAGCAGCTCGCCACCCGGATCGCTCCGAGGGTCGTGGCGTCGCGCCGACGCACCGACGACGTGCGTCGCGAGCTCGACGAGTACTTCGACGGCCGCCGCGATCACTTCGAGGTGGCCGTCGACTGGCGCCTCTCCCAGGGCTTCCGCCGCAGCGTGCTGGAGCACCTCTACGCGCAGGTCCCCTACGGCCGAACGGTGAGCTACCTGGAGCTGGCGACGCTCGTCGGCAGCCCCAAGGCCAGCCGAGCCGTGGGCACAGCGATGGCCACCAACCCCATCCCCGTGGTGGTGCCCTGCCACCGAGTGCTGCGGACCGGTGGCCACCTGGGCGGCTACGGCGGCGGCCTGGACGCCAAGGTCAAGCT
>DATCYI010000481.1:0-6616 GCA_036570385.1 Acidimicrobiales bacterium
CCTCGGCGGAGGGCATCACGGTCACGGCGCAGCCGGTCCTCGACGCGACCCGACGCCTCGGCACGGTGATCGCGGACGGCGCGGCGGTCGCCGACGACGCCGTGTGGGCGTTCGCCGACGACGGCGCTGCATCGCTCGCCCACCTGCGCGACCGCGCTGCTGTAGCCGTCGCCATCGACAGCCTCGGCCTGAGCGAGGCGATGCTCGATGTGACGGTGGCCTACGTCTCCGTGCGCGAGCAGTTCGGGCGTCCGATCGGGTCGTTCCAGGCCGTGAAGCACGCCTGTGCCGACATGCTCGTCGAGGTCTGCGTCGCCCGGGAGCTCGTGCGGGCCGCGGTCGATCAGGTCGCCACCGGCGCTCCCGACGCCTGGGTCGCCACGTCGATGGCCAAGGCTCACGCCGGCGAAGCCGCGGTCGCGGTGGTCGGCAAGGCCATGCAGCTCCACGGCGGCATCGGCTACACGTGGGAGAGCGGCATCCACGTGCACCTCAAGCGCGCCGCCCTCAACCGCTCCCTCTACGGCTCCCCTGCCGAGCACCGCCGCCGCCTAGCCACCCGCCACACCTGAGGGCCCGCCCTCGAGTCCTAAGCGGTGGCGAGGGGTTCGATCTGGTCGAGCGTCGCTGCGAGGCGGTCGCGCTCGACCTCGATCTCGTAGCGGCTCTGCAGGTTCAGCCAGAACCGCTCGCTCGTGCCGAAGTACCGAGCCAGACGCAAGGCCGTGTCGGCGGTGATCCCGCGCTTGCCGTGCACGATCTCGTTGATCCGCCGCGGTGGCACTCCGATGGCAACGGCGACCCGGTGCTGGGTGACGCTTAGGGGCTCGATGTACTCGAGCATCAGAATCTCCCCCGGGTGGATCGGTTCCATGCTGGCTCTGGTCGTCATCCCATCTCCTCTCAGTGGTAGTCGACGATCTCGACGTCTTCCGGTCCTGAACGGGTCCAGCGGAAGCAGATGCGCCACTGGTCGTTGATTCGGATGCTGTAGGTGCTCGCCCGGTCGCCCTTGAGCTTCTCGAGCCGGTTGCCGGGCGGAACCCGGAGGTCGCCGATCTGATCAGCGGCGTCCAGGATCAACAGCTTGCGCAACGCGGCCCTCTGGGTGGGTTGGTCGAACCGCTTCGATCGTTGTCTGCGCCACACCCTCTCGGTGTCCCTGTCTCGGAACGACTGCAGCACTCGGCCCACTATAACGACACACGTTATGAACGGAAAGCGTCATGTGTCGTCGGTCCGTGTCGCCCTCGATGAGGACTGGACAGCGCAGGCAGGAACACTGGAGTGGTCGTGCTTGCGAACTGCTGATCACGGCATCGGAGCTGCGTTCGAACCGCCCGCTCCGCTCGCTCACCGGCTCCGTGAGCACACCCGCCCGTGGCCGGCGTGGACGGCCACATGGGATCAGCTCGGTCATGGCCCCGACCCCTGGGAAGACCTGCTTGCTGCCTCGGGTCGTCATCGATCGACCTAGCAGCGCGCTTGCCGCTCGAGACCCGGCCCTGCTGGCACCCGAGCGCGACCAGCTCACAGGCCGAGGTGGAGCCTCAGCGCTTCGTCGAGCGCGGCGAGCTGTGGTGCGCTCAGCCGTCCCACCTTCGCTCCGATCCGCTCGACCGCGACTGAACGAACCTGTTCCGCTTGGGCCTTCGAGTCGCGAGGCAGGCCCGATTCGTCGGCCTCGAGCAGCACCTGGAACGGGTAGACGCGGTCAGTGCTCGAGCTCACCGGTACCACGGTGACCACTCCGCGGCCGAGCCGACTGGCGGTCATGTTCGCCCCATCGTTGCTGACGATCACGGCGGGCCGCCGCTTGTTCGACTCGGCACCCACGACAGGGTCGAGGTCGACCCAGCGCACCTCGCCGCGCCGCATCAGGCCAAGCCGTCAGCGACGGCCGCGTCCCAGAGCTGGTCATCGTCGCTCGCTGCCCACTCCGTCCAGGCTTCCTCGTACGCACTGCCGAGCTCAGTCGAGCGCAGGAGCCGCACCGCCTTGTGCAGCGCCGCCGATCGAGAGTCGAGCCTCTGCTTCCGCGCGTACTCGTCCAGGTACTCGACGTCTTCGTCGGGGAGGCTCACGCTCAGCTTCATACCAAGATGCTACCGATGGTACGACTGCTCGCCTACCGGGCGGGGCCACCTACAGTCCCCGCGACGCGACCCAGGAGCACGATGGCAACTCCACGTCCAGCCAGCGCGACAACGGCCGGCGCCGCCCTGAGCGAGGAGGGCGTCGGGCCACGGCGCGCTGCGCTGCGGCAGTCACGATCGCAGGACACGCGGCGGCGGCTCATCCGGGCCGCGCTGGAGCTGTGGAACGAGCGCGGGTTCGAGCGGGCGGTCGACGAGACCACCGCCGAGGAGATCGCCCGGGCCGCGGGCGTGAGCAAGGGCACCTTCTACTTCCACTTCGCCCACAAGGAGGACATCCTCCTCGAGATGCCGTGGGCCACGGCCGAGATCATGGCGGAGGAGGCGGAGCGGGCCATGGAGCGTGACGAGCCGACCCTCGAGCTCGTCGAGCAGGTGCTCGCCTCGCTCGCCCGGCGCGTGTCGCGAGCTCCTCGAGCGGCGGTGCTGCGCGTCACCGGCCACTGGTCCCGGCTCTCCCACAGCGGAGCGATGCCCGACGAGCCCCGCGGGTTCGGCGAGGTGTTCAACGACATCCTGCGCTACGCGAAGGAGCGGGGCGACCTGCCGGCAGGCGTCGAGACCTTCGAGCTGGCTGCGCTGCTGCAGGCCGCGACCATGGACGCGCTGGTGCGCTGGGCCGCCACCGAGCAGGACGAGCAGGTGCTCGCGGCCACGCTGCGGCGTCGGGCCGAAGTGGTGATCCGGGGGGCCGCCGCCACCTGGTGACACTGGTTGACACAAACGTTAGAAACGGTTTACGTTGCGACCATGGCCGATCTCAACGTCCCTGTGTTCGATGCCGACAACCACCTGTACGAGACCAAGGACGCGCTGACGAAGCACCTGCCCGACCGCTACAAGGGCGTCATCGACTACGTCGAGGTGCGGGGCCGCACGAAGATCGTCGTGAAGGGCCAGATCAGCAACTACATCCCGAACCCCACCTTCGACGTGGTGGCCCGGCCCGGCGCGCAGGAGGACTACTACCGGAAGGGCAACCCGGAGGGGAAGAGCCGCCGCGAGATCTTCGGCGAGCCGATGCGGGCCATCCCGGCGTTCCGCGAGCCCGGGCCGCGCCTCGAGCTGATGGACGAGCAGGGCCTCGACCGCACGCTCATGTTCCCCACGCTGGCCAGCCTCGTGGAGGAGCGCCTGCGCGACGACCCCGAAGCCACCCACGCGGTCGTGCACGCCCTCAACGAGTGGCTCTACGAGACCTGGCAGTTCAGCTACGCCGACCGCATCTTCACCACGCCGGTCATCACTCTGCCGATCGTGGAGAAGGCCATCGAGGAGCTCGAGTGGGTGGTGGAGCGCGGCGCCAAGGTCGTGCTCATCCGGCCCGCTCCAGTGCCCGGCTACAGGGGCTCGCGCTCGTTCGGCCTCCCGGAGTTCGACCCGTTCTGGGAGAAGGTCGTCGAGCACGACATCCTCGTCGGGATGCACTCGTCCGACAGCGGCTACTCCCGCTACATCAACGACTGGAACGGCAGCGACACCGAGATGCTCCCGTTCCAGCCGCAGGCGTTCGGGATGCTCATGTCGTGGCGCCCGATCGAGGACGCTGTTGCGGCGATGATCTGCCACGGCGCCCTCTCGCGCTTCCCGCAGCTGAAGATCTCCGTCATCGAGAACGGGAGCAGCTGGGTCGAGCCGCTCATGAAGGCGATGGCCGACGGCTACAAGAAGATGCCGCAGGACTTCCCGGAGGACCCGATCGAGGTGTTCAAGCGCAACATCTCGATCAGCCCGTTCTGGGAGGAGGACCTCGGTGCGCTCGCCGAGCTCATCGGCGAGGACAACGTCCTCTTCGGCTCCGACTACCCGCACCCGGAGGGCCTGGCCGACCCGGTGAGCTACGTGAACGAGCTCCAGGGCGTGTCTGAGGAGACCGTGCGCAAGATCATGGGCGGCAACCTGGCCCGCCTCATGAACCTCGACGCCAACGTCCCCACCCCCGCCTAGGGGTCGTAGTCACCCAACCCATCGGAACTGGGGATGGTTGATGGCCAAATAGGCCATCAACCATCCCCAGTTCGGTGGTGTTCATGCCTGGCGGTCGGGGAGTCAGGGGAGCAGCGGGGCGAGGCGCTCTCGGTCGGAGGCGTCTAGCGGGCGAAGGTCGTCCTTGCGGGACGGGCGCCAGAGCACGCCGTCGACGGTCCACGCCTCGCGGCGCAGGCGGCGCTTGTCCAGCTTCATGCTGGAGAGCTTCGGCAGCTCTGCGTCGACCCGCACGAACGACGGCAGCCACTTCGTGCCGAGGTCGGGCTGACCCCGCAGCCACTCGTCGAACCCGAGCGGGTCGAGGTGGGTCCCGTCGCGCAGCTCGAGGGCCACCATCACGCGGTCGCCGATCTCGTCGGGCACGGCGTAGACCGCAACCGAGCGCACGTCGGCGTGGCGACCGATGATCGCCTCCACGGGAGCGGCCGCGAAGTTCTCGCCGTCGACGCGCAGCCACTCGTTGGAGCGGCCCGCGAAGAAGAACCAGCCGTCGGCGTCGCGGTAGGCGAGGTCGCCCGACCAGTAGGCGCCGCCCCGGAAGCGCTCACGGGCCGCCGCCTCGTTCTTGTAGTAGCCCTCGAAGCCCGACGTGGGCTGCGTCTCGACGATCTCGCCGGTGGCGGCTTCGAGGTTCACGACGCGGCCCTGCTCGTCGCGCTCGGCGCGGGGGCACTCCGAGCCGGTGTCGGGGTCGAGCACCTTCACCGAGTCGGAGGCCAGGCCCAGCGAGCCGGCCGGCATCGTGGCGTCGCGCCGGATGATGATGACGCCTTCGGTGGAGCCGTAGCTGTCGCGCACCCCGCAGCCGAACCGGCGGGTGAACTCCTTGATGTCGTGCTCCGAGGCCTCGTTGCCGATGGCCAGCCGCAGGGGCACGTCGCTGTCGTCGGGTCGCTCCGGCACGGCGAGGATGTAGTTCAGGACCTTGCCCGTGTAGGCGAGCACCGTGGCGTTGTGCTGGCGGATGTCGGAGACGGCGCGAGAGGCGGAGAAGCGGGTGCGGGTGGCGAACGCCGTGCCGGCGTTGAGGGTCGACGCCCAGCCGGTGAAGAGCGACGCCGTGTGGAACAGCGGCAGCGGCGCGTAGACCGCGTCGCCGTCGCGCTGCTCGGTGATGTTGGCCACGTGGGCGCCCGAGCGAGCCATGCGACCCTGCGTGCACCGCACGGCCTTGGGCATGCCCGTGGAACCCGACGTGAAGATGAGCAGGTAGAGGTCGTCGGGCGTGACGGGCGAGCTCGGGCCCTTGAACGGCGCCGCGACAGCGAGCCGCTCGGCGTGCTCAGCGGTGTCGACCAGCAGCGTGCGGTCGCTGGCGATCGGCGACTCGATGCCGTCGAGCAGATCGAGGTGCGGGGTCGCCGTCACCAGCACCTGGCAGTCGGTGTGCTCGATCAGCTGCTTGAGGGGCTCGCCGCGGTAGGTCGAGTTGATGCCGACCACCACGGCGCCGGCGAGCGCCGCCCCCGTGAGCCAGAACATGTAGTCGGGCGTGTTGTCGAGCAGCACTCCGATGTGCGGCGGCTGATCTGGGTCGCGCACCTCCTCGAAGAGGGCAGCGCGCTTGGCGCCCTCGTGCACCAGCTCGCGGAAGGACCAGCGGCCGGTCTCGTGGAGGAACGCGGTGCGGTCGTCGTCTGCTCGGGCGAGCAGGAGCTCAGCGATCGTGCTCATGGCGGTGCCCTCAGGTCGGCTCACGTGGGGGGCCGCCCCGAGGCGGCGTACGACGCACAAACTGAATCCGACGTCGATTTTGCATAGTGTGCCATGCCATGGGCGAGGGGACCGACGTGGGGATCGTCGACGGGCCGCAGGAGCTGACTCCTGGCTGGATCACCGCCGCGCTGGACCACGGCGGGCACGGCCTGCGAGTCATCGACGTGGTGTCGGAGCGGATCGGCACGGGCCAGATGGGCGCCACCTACCGGATGCACCTGACCTACGACGGCTCGCCCGGGCCGGCGACCCTCGTCGCCAAGCTCGGAGCCGACGACCCCGCCGCGCGGGCGCTGGTCGCCCCCGGCTACGCCGCCGAGGTCGGTTTCTACACGGCGCTGGCCCACACGGTGTCGGTGCGCACGCCGCGCTGCTGGTACGGGCAGATCTCGGCTGACAGCGCCAGCTTCACGCTGCTGCTCGACGACGTGGCCGACTGCGCCCCCGGGGTGCAGGCCGAGGGGTGCTCGGTGGCGCAGGCGAGCGCTGCGGTCATGAACCTCGTGGGGCTCCACGCGCCTCGCTGGGACGATCGGTCGCTGTGGGAGCAGGGCTTCCTCATGCGTCCGAGCCCGGAGATGGCGCGGGGGATGGGGCAGGCGTTCCAGTCGGCTGCCGAGTCCTTCGTCGAGCGCTACCGCTCGCAGCTCGATCACGACGTGACCGCCACGCTCGAAGCGGTGTCGGATGCGATCATCCCGTGGGGCCTCACCGGCCTGGAGCCCTTCAGCCTCGTGCACGGCGACTACCGGCTC
>DATCYI010000482.1:0-1830 GCA_036570385.1 Acidimicrobiales bacterium
CGTTGCAACGAACGGTTGTGTTCTTTGCATTCGTGCGCGACAATCCGGACAATGCCCGCCGAAGTGCTCGCCCTCCCGCTGCTCACCGAGCGCCTGCCGCTGCCACCTTCGCCGTCGCTCGACCCGCTGCTCGACGCGGCCGTCGAGTGCATCTCCCGCCACGGGCTCTCGAAGACGTCGCTGAGCGACATCGCCCGGGAGATGGGCGTGGCGCCGAGCACCGTGAGCCGCAAGGTGGGCTCGGTCGACAACGTCGCGCTGCTCGTGCTCGGCCGTGAGGCCCATCGCCTGCTCGAGACGGTGCCCGTCCTGCTCGCGGGAGCCGAGGGACCTGACGTCATCATCCGGGTGATGGTCGCGGCCATAGAAGCCGCCACCGAGCACCCCATGTCGCGCAAGGTGCTGCAAGACGAGGGGCAGTGGATGGGCCGCATGGTCACGCGCCGCCTCGACGACCTGATCGACCAGGGCGTCGAGCTCAGCGCACCCTTCCTCGCCGCAGCCATGGACGCCGGGGCCATCCGCCGCCAGGACCCTGAGCTGCTCGCCCACTGGCTGCTGCGCATCTCGCTGGCCACCGTGGTCAGCCCGCCTCCCGGCGACCTCCGCAGCGCGCTCGATCCACTGCTCCTGCCCCTGCTCACCCCCGATCCCGAACCTTCCAGCCCCCCTACGAGGAAGCGCCAGGCATGACCGCACTCGCCACCGAAGCACCGATCCGAAGCACCAAGCCGCTCCCCGCCATCACCCACTTCGGCCCCGGCGGGAAGTGCCCGCAGGAGCTGCGCGACCAGCTCGCCAGCTCCGCCGGCGGCGCGGTGGCGGGCGCCAACATCGTGATGCAGCTGGCCGACATCGGCGTCGGTCACGGCGTGGCCGAGAGCCGCGTGGAGAGCGGGGCGCTCTACGAGCACCCGGTCAAGCGGGCCCGCACCACCTTCAGCTACGTCGCCATCGCCCTCTTCGGCACCGACGAGGAGCGCGAGGCCCTCGGCAAGGCGGTCACCGACGTGCACCGCCACGTACGCAACCTGCCGGGCGAGGAGGTCCGCTACACCGCGCTCGACCCGAAGCTGCAGCTGTGGGTGGCCGCGTGCATCTACAAGGGCCTGGAGGACGCCAACGCGCTGATCAACGGCGAGCCGACCACCGAGTTCATCGAGACCGTGTACCCCCACGCAGCTCGCCTGGCCACCACCCTGCAGGTGCCCGCCGAGATGTGGCCGCCCGACCGCGAGGCGTTCGAGGACTACTGGAACGAAGCCGTCAAGGGCATCCGGATGGACGACGTCACCCGCGCCTACCTCCAGGACTTCGCCGGCCTCGGCTTCCTGTGGTGGCCGCTCCCCCATCTCTTCGGCGGCTTCCACCGGATCCTCACCGTCGGCTCGCTGAGCGAGGAGTTCCGTGAGGAGCTGGGGCTGCCGTGGAGCCGCCGGGCCGAGCTCGTCTACGAGGCCAACGCCAAGGTCCTGCGCGTCGTCGACAAGGTGACACCCAACCGGATCCTCACCCTCGCGATGGACCTCTACCTCTGGGACATGCGACGCCGGATCCGCAACCACCGCAAGCTCGTCTGAGGCGGCCCTCTCCGGTCAGGTCTGGTTAGCGGTGCGGCGAGCCTCGAAGCGATCGATGAGGCGGTCCATGGCGGCGATGGCCTGATCGGGGTCGGTGTCGTAGCCGGCGACCTTGTCCTGCACGACGCTGAAGGCCAGGCCCTGCATCGCGGCGGCGACCAGGACCGGCGGCAGGTCGTCGGCGTCGATGCCGTACTCGCCGAGGAGATCCTCGAGGATCTCCACCTGCAGGCGGCGGACCTCTCGGGCG
>DATCYI010000483.1:0-3122 GCA_036570385.1 Acidimicrobiales bacterium
GGCCACGGACACCCCGCCACGGCGGGCGCGGCGGCCGGCCCGGCGCATCGTGGAGAACGTGGCTCTGTCGGTCACGCGCCAGAGCTGCGGGCGCGGCGAAGCCTGAGGCTCGCGCTCCTTCAACGTGACCACCGGCCCTGACCCGGGCTCCGCTACGCGGAGAGGCGCTTGCGGCCCTTGAGGCGACGGGCCCGGACCACCGCCTGGCCGGCGCGGTCGGACATCCGGTGACGGAAGCCGTGGCGCTTGGCCCGTCGGCGGTTGTTGGGCTGGAACGTGCGCTTCACGGTGTTGCCTCCTCGACTGCCCGACCCGAGTGGCGGGGCAGCGATGACCTGTGGATCCGTCGGTCGCTCTCCGGTTGAGGCGCCCGGCGGGAGCGATCCTGCGGGGGTGCGGCACGACGCGCCGGAACCCGGCAGCCTCATGGCGCTCGGGCAACGCTAGAGGGTCACCGCCACCATGGGCAACCTCACCGACTGTTACCACAGCATGACGACGCCGTGGGGGACCTTCCACCCCCTCTGACCTGGGGCTATGCAGATATCTTGGCGGCCCTTGCGCCCGCTGGTTGCGCCGGTGCTACGGTCCACAGATCCGTCGCGGCGGGCTCGAAGGCGGCTGCTTCCTCCGGCTCGAACCTGTCGAGGCAATGGTTGCGCCAGGTGCCACGACGACCTGAAGAGGTGGTCATCTCACCCGTCTCATCCGTTTTCCACAGTTGTGGACGTCCTGTGGACGTCCCTTGATCAGGAGGCAGGCCTGGGTTTGAGCGAGGCGCAACGGCTGTGGGACGAGTGCGCCGGGCTGCTCCGTGCACAGGTGTCTGAACCGGTCTGGCTCACCCAGTTCGATGACGCCCGTGCGGTCGCCCTCACCGACGACACGCTCACCGTCGCGGTCACCTCGTTCCTGGCCAAGGAGCGCATCGAGGGCCGCTACCTGTCGCTCGTGCGCGATGCCCTGAACGAGATCGGCGCGGCCAACATCGAGCTGGTGCTCGAGGTCGCGGCGCCCCGCGCCGAGCCGGAGTGGACCGTCGAGCCCCCCGCCCGGCCCGCGCCCAGCGCCAACGGCAGCCCGGGCGGGAGCGACCGGTCGGGGAGCGACCCCGACGCCGACACCCGGCCCGACACGAACCCCCGCTACACGTTCGACACGTTCGTGATCGGCGCGTCGAACCGCTTCGCCCACGCCGCCGCCCTGGCCGTGGCCGAGACGCCGGCCCGGAAGTACAACCCGCTGTTCGTCTACGGCGACGCCGGCCTCGGCAAGACCCACCTCCTACAGGCGATCGCCCACTACGTGCGGGAGAACTACCCGACGTACCGGGTGCGCTACTGCAGCTCCGAGACCTTCGTGAACGAGTTCATCGAGGCGGTGCGCAAGCGCACGAACGAGGAGTTCAAGCGCCGCTACCGCGACGTCGACGTGCTCCTGGTCGATGACATCCAGTTCATCGAGGGCAAGGAGCAGACGGTCGAGGAGTTCTTCCACACCTTCAACCACCTGCACCAGGCCAACCGCCAGATCGTGCTCAGCTCCGATCGGCCGCCCGATGCCATCGGCGGGATCGAGGACCGGCTGCGCAGCCGCTTCAAGATGGGCCTGCTCACCGACATCCAGCCGCCCGACTTCGAGACCCGTCTCGCGATCCTGCGCAACAAGGCCGAGCGGGAGGCCACCTGGGTGCCGCCCGAGGTGCTCGAGTTCATCGCCGACAACATCACCGACAACATCCGCGTGCTCGAGGGCGCGCTGATCCGCGTCGGAGCCTTCGCCAACCTCACCTCCGAGCAGCTCACCGCCGACACGGTCTCCCACGTGCTGAGCGACCTCGTCACCGCCCGCCAGCCGCGGCCGATCACCCCTCAGGTGATCCTCGATGCCACCTCCAAGATGTTCGGCATCCCGATCGAGGAGATCATCGGCAAGAAGCGCCAGCGTCCGCTGGTGAACGCCCGCCAGGTGGCCATGTACGTCTTCCGCGAGCTCACCGACCTCAGCTACCCGGCCATCGCCCGGGAGTTCGGCGGGCGCGACCACACGACCGTCATCCACGCGGTCGAGAAGATCACCACCCAGATGCGCACCCACCGGCCCACCTACGACCAGGTCACCGAGCTCGTCCAGACGGTCAGGTCCGGTTCATGACGGTCCGGTACGCCCCTTCTGCTTGGGGACGCGCCACTGGATCGCCTGTGGACGCGCGGGGGGCGCGGAGGTCAGCCTTGTGGGCAAACCGGTGCCATCCGCGGCCGGCTCCCCGGCCAGGGGCTCGCGCTGTGCGAACCTGGGGACGACGGTCGAACAGCCGCACCCCCTCTGAGCAGGGATGATCCCCGGTCATCCACAATCCACAGCCCCTACTCCTACTCCTTACGTTGCACATCTAGTGAGACCGTAGAAAGCGAGCCACGGCGTGAAGTTCCGATGTGAGCGAGATGTCCTCGTCGAGGCCCTCGGCAGCGCTGGGCGCGCCGCTGCCGGTCGGGGCACTTCCCTGCCCGTGCTGTCCGGGGTGCGGGTGGAGCTCACCGGCGACACGCTGCGCCTGACCGGCACCGACCTCGAGCTCACCATCTCCGTCGTCGTCGAGGTGTCCGGCAGCGAGGACGGCGTGGCCGTGCTCCCCGGTCGCCTGGCCTCCGACATCGTCCGGGCCCTGCCCGGTGGCAGCGTCGAGGTGGAGGTCACCCCCGACGAGGCCCGCATCTCGGCCGGCCGCTCCGAGTTCAGCTTGCGGGTGCTGCCCGCCGAGGAGTTCCCCCGGCTCCCCGAGGCCGCCGGCGAGCCCGTCACGCTCGACAGCGCCGAGCTCGCCGCCGCGCTGGCCCAGGTCGTGCGGGCTGCATCCAACGACGACGCCCGCCCGATCCTCACCGGCGTGCTGCTCGCCGCCCACGACGGCGGCCTGCGGCTGGTCGCCACCGACTCCTACCGGCTCGCCATCCGCGACCTTCCCGGCACGTCGGTGCTCGGTGAGGGACAGCACGTGCTGGTGCCGTCACGGGCGCTCCAGGAGCTGTCCCGCGTGCTCGCCGCCGGCACCACGCTCAGCATCCGGCTCGGTGAGCGCGACGCCAGCTTCGAGGTCGGCGGCACGCGACTCACCACCGTGC
>DATCYI010000484.1:0-4687 GCA_036570385.1 Acidimicrobiales bacterium
ACCTCGTCGGCCGTCCGGCCCAAGAGGCGCTCGGCGCCCTTGTTCCAGTGGGTGATCGTGTCGTCGAGCGCACAGCCGACGATGGCGTCCTCGATGGAGTCGACGAGCGCGGCGAAACTCGCGTCGTCGACTGATCTCCCCGGCGTCAAGACCGGCCCCACTGCATCGCCACCCCCACCGACTACCCCCGCTCGGCTCGTGGAACCAGCATCCCACCTCCCGGGTCCCGCTGCTCCCGGAGGTGGCGGCACGTCCGTGCCACCATGTCGCCGTGCACATCGACCATCGGGTGGCTCGGATCCTGCTGGGGGTGGCTCTGGCCCTCGTCGCGCTGGGCGGTGTGGCGTTCCTGCTGCAGGGCGCCGACGAGCCGGCCGACCCTTCGCTCGGGCCGTCCGCCGACGAGGCGACCGGCGCCGCGACGACGACCACGACGACGGCCACCACACCGACCACGCCTGCTCCGGACGACACCGCCGCGACGACGCCCACCACCGCTGCGACCGACACGTCGGCCCCGGCCCGGGTGCCGTTGGAGGGCTTCTCGGAGGTGGCGGTCTCGGTCGACCCGCCCGGCGAGGGAGGCCTGCTGGAGTGGTGCTTGCTCGCGGCGCGCAGCGCGGAGCAGCGCAGCCGTGGCCTGATGGAGGTGACGGACCTCCAGGGCTACCCCGGCATGGCCTTCATGTACGAGGAGCCGGTGGACAACGCCTTCTGGATGCGCAACACGCCGATGCCGCTCACGATCGCCTGGATCGGCGCCGACGGGCAGCTGGTGTCGTCGGCTGACATGGAGCCCTGCGACGACCGCGACGACTGCCCCACCTACGCTCCCGGCGGGGCGTACGTCACCGCCATCGAGGTGCCCCAGGGCCAGCTCGACGAGCTCGGCATCGTGCCGGGATCGGTCGTCGAGCTGGGCGGAGCCTGTCCTCCGGCCTGACCGAGGGCGTCGAGGTGGGCGCCCGGCAGCGCGCTGTCACACCCCGCGGGTTGACTGTGGATGTGTGCAAGGACCCATCCACCGCTAGCATCTCCCGGCCAATGCAACACCTTGCTCCCACGTCGGGGGCCCCGGCGTCGCCGGGTCCAGAAGGAGAGTGATGCCCCCATGCGGGCTTATGAGCTGATGGTCATATTCGACTCGAGCCTCGATGATCTCGTGGTCGACGAGCAGGTCAAGTCGGTCGCGGCGCAGATCGCGACCCGAGGCGCTTCCGTCGCCTCCACCGATCGGTGGGGTCGCCGCCGGTTCGCCTACGAGATCGACCACAAGACAGAGGGCGTCTACGTCGTCTGGGAGGTCACCGCCGACGGCGCTGACCTCGAAGGTCTGGAGCGGTCTCTGCGCCTTGCGGACGAGGTCGTCCGCCACAAGCTTGTGCGCCTGCCCGACCATGAGGCCGCCCGCCGCGGCCTGCTTGGCGAGCAGGCCGAGCCGGCCGCCTCGGCCGGGTAGGAGACCAACATGGCTGACAACACCGTCACCGTCATAGGCAACGTCACCCGCGACCCGGAGCTGCGCTTCACGCCCTCCGGGCAGGCCATCGCCACCTTCGGGCTGGCCGTGAACCGCCGCTGGCAGAACCGCCAGACCCAGGAGTGGGAGGAGCAGGTGTCGTTCTTCGACGTCACCTGCTGGGCCCAGCTGGGCCAGAACGTGAGCGACACGCTCGTCAAGGGCAGCCGGGCCATCGTCACCGGCCGCCTCGAGCAGCGCTCGTGGGAGACCGACCAGGGCGACAAGCGCTCCAAGGTCGAGATCATCGCCGACGAGGTCGGCCCCAGCCTGCGCTGGGCCACCGCCGACATCACGCGCAACGAGCGCAAGGACCCGGACGGGGCGCCCAGGGGTGGAGGCGGCGGCAGCAGCAGCAGCCGACCGATCCAGAACCCCGCACCCGCCGGCTACGACCCCGCTGAGGAGCCCTTCTGATGGCCAAGCCCGTACGCACCAAGAACAAGGACAACGCCCGCAGGGCCAAGAAGAAGATCAGCCTGCTGGTCACCGAGCGGGTCGAGTACGTCGACTGGAAGGACGTGAACCTGCTCCGGCGCTTCATGTCCGATCGGGCCAAGATCCGGGCTCGTCGCGTCACCGGCAACAACGTCCAGCAGCAGGCCGAGATCGCCCGGGCGATCAAGAACGCCCGTGAGATGGCGCTCCTGCCCTACGCCAGCCGCGTCACCCAGACCCGTGGCCCCAAGCGGGGCGACGGCGAGCGGGGCGGCCGCCGCGAGCGCGACCGCGACCTGCCGGCTCCGGAGACCGAGCCCATGAGCGCCGATGCGCCCGAGGGCACCGAGGTCGAGCAGGACGACGCCGCTGCCGAGCCGGTGGCGACGGGCGGGGAGGCCTGATGAAGGTCGTCCTGCGCTCCGATCTCGCCCAGGTGGGCAAGAAGGGCGACATCGTGGATGTCGCCGATGGGTACGCTCGCAACTTCCTCGTGCCGAAGGGCCTGGCGTTCGCCGCGTCCCCCGGCGTCGAGGCACAGGCCACCGCCATGCGCCGCGGCCGCGACCTGCGTGACGCCAACGATCGTGCGGCCGCCACCGAGGTGGCCACCACGCTCGTGCCCAAGGTGATCACGATCACCGCGCGGGCCGGTGCCGAGGGCAAGCTGTTCGGCTCGATCACCTCTGCCGACGTGGCCGAGGCCGTCGCCGCCCAGACCGGCGTCGAGCTCGATCGCCGCAAGCTGCACCTTGACGAGCCGATCAAGTCGCTCGGCACGCACCTGGTGCCCGTGAAGCTCCACGCCGACGTGGAGTTCCCGGTCACCGTCGAGGTCTCCGCCTCGTAGCTCTGCTTCCGGGCGCCCCGCCGAGCGGGGCGCCCAGAGCAGTCCGACCTCCACCTGTGCCGCCGGGCGCAGGCGGGAGGTGTGGTCGCGCGCGTGCGCTCGTCCACAGGCAGGGCGCGAGATCCACAGGTTTGTCCACGCCCGATCGGCCGTTGTCCACCGCTCGTGCAGAGGCAATCCCCAGGTTTGTTCCCCTAGTGCCCCACAGGCTCGCTGGAGGAAGGTGAAGCCCCCATGGCCGCACGATCCGACGCACCCCAAGCCACCCGCACCGGTCCCGCCGGGCGGGTTCCCCCGCACGACCTCCAGGCCGAGGAGTCGCTCCTCGGCGCGATGATGCTGTCGTCGACGGCCATCGCCGACGCGGCAGGGGTGGTCACCGCCTCCGACTTCTACAAGCCTGCCCACGGCCACGTGTACGACGCCGTGCACACGCTCTACGCCTCGGGCCAGCCGGTCGACTCGGTCACGGTGGCCGACGAGCTCCGGAGGGCGGGCCTGCTCGACGCGCTGGGCGGCCCGGCCGTGCTGGCCCAGATCATGTCGTCCACGCCGGCGACCACCAACGCAGCCCGCTACGCCCGCATCGTCGAGGAGTACGCCCTCCTGCGCCGCCTGATCGGCGTGGCCGGCGAGATCGCGGAGCTGGGCTACTCGGTGCCCGACGACGTCACCAAGGCGCTCGACCGGGCCGAGTCTCTCGTCTACGAGGTGAACGAGCGTCGGGTCACCGACTCCACGCACCGGCTCTCCGACCTGCTGTCGGAGAACCTCGACCGGCTCGAGGCGCTCTTCGAGAAGGGCGACTCGATCACCGGCACGCCCACCGGCTACCTCGACCTCGACCAGCTGCTGTCGGGCCTGCAGCCCAGCTCGCTGGTGGTGATCGGCGCCCGGCCCGCCATGGGCAAGACGTCCTTCGCCCTGGGCATGATCGCCAACGCCGCGCTCGACGCCGAGAAGTCCCGGCCGGTGCTGTTCTTCTCGCTCGAGATGAGCAGCCACGAGCTCTCCCAGCGCCTCCTGTGCGCCGAGGCCCGGGTCGACTCCAGTCGGGTGCGCAACGGCCAGCTCCAGAGCGACGACTGGACCAAGATCTCGCGCTCGGTGGGCCGCCTCGCTGAGGCGCCGATCTACATCGACGACAACCCGAACCTCACGGTCACCGAGATCCGGGCCAAGGCCCGCCGCCTGAAGAGCCAGGTCGGCCCGCTCGGGATGATCGTGATCGACTACCTGCAGCTGATGACCGGGCGCTCCAACGCCGAGAACCGCCAGGTCGAGGTGTCGGAGCTGTCCCGTGGCCTCAAGATCCTCGCTCGCGAGCTCGAGACGCCCGTCGTGGCGCTCTCGCAGCTCTCCCGCGGTCTGGAGATGCGCGCCGACAAGCGACCGATGCTCGCCGACCTGCGCGAGTCGGGCTCGATCGAGCAGGACTCCGACGTCGTGATGTTCATCTACCGCGACGAGGTGTACGACCCGAAGCCCGAGAACGCCGGCCAGGCCGAGATCATCGTGGCCAAGCACCGCTCCGGCCCCACGGGGATCGTGCAGCTGGCCTTCCTGCCGCAGTACACCCGCTTCGCCAACATGGCCCGCGGCTTCGACTGACCCCGCCTCCTACGCTGCTTCGGTGGCTGACGACGACGGGGTCCTGCGGGTGAGCCGGAGCTGCACCATCGCCCTGTCGGAGCTCACCTGGCGCTTCAGCCGCTCGGGCGGACCCGGCGGCCAGCACGCCAACACCTCTGACACCCGGGCTGAGGTCGTGTTCGACGTGGCCGGCTCGCCGTCGCTCGGTCCCCGCCAGCGGGAGCGGATCATGGCGCGGCTGGGGCCCGAGGTGCGGGTGGCGGCGTCCGACGAGCGCTCCCAGGCCC
>DATCYI010000485.1:0-2936 GCA_036570385.1 Acidimicrobiales bacterium
CGATCCTGTGCCGCCTGGCCACCGGCCACGACGACGCCCTAGTGCGCGAGGCCGCGGTGGCGGCGCTCGGCGCGATCGGTGACGAAGCCGCCCTGCCCACCATCCTGGCGGCCACTGGCGACAAGGCGACGGTGCGCCGTCGGGCGGTCCTGGCGCTGGCCCCCTTCGAGGGTCCAGAGGTCGACCAGGCCCTCGAACGGGCTCTCGAAGACCGCGACTGGCAGGTTCGCCAGGCGGCCGAGGACCTCAGCTCCTGACGAGGGCGCCCGCTCGGGTGCTCAGCGGTTCGACCCCATGAACATCACCTTCAGGCTGTCGTAGGCCTCGATGCAGCGGCCGGCGCCGAGCACGACGCACTCGAGCGGAGCGTCGACGAGGTGGACAGGCACCTCCGCCGCGGCGGCGACGCGCTGCTCGAGGCCGGCGAGCATCCCGCCACCGCCCACCAGCTTCACGCCGTTCAGGATCAGGTCCTGGGCCAGCTCGGGCGGGCTCATGCCGAGGCACTGGATCACAGACTCGACGATGGCGGCCACGGGCTCGTCGATCGCCGTCCGCACCTCGTCGGGCGAGAGGATGATCGTCTTCGGCAGCCCGCTCATGAGGTCGCGGCCGCGGACCTCGGCGCGCATGTCGTCGTTCACGGGCCAGGCGGAGCCGATCGCGACCTTGATCTCCTCAGCGGTTCGCTCACCCACGGCGATGCCGTACTCCCGCCGGATGAAGCTGGAGATGGCGGCGTCGATGTCGAAGCTGCCGATCCGCACCGCCTTCAGGGCCACGATCCCACCGAGGGAGATGAGCGCCGTCTCCGACGTGCCACCCCCCACGTCGACGACCATGTTGGCGACCGGCTCGTGGATCGGCAGGCCGGCCCCGATGGCGGCGGCCATGGGCTGCTCGATGAGCTGCGCCTCGGCGGCGCCGGCCCGACGAGCGGCTTCGGTGACGGCTCGTCTCTCGACCTCGGTGATCGCCGAGGGCACGCAGATCACCACGCGGGGCCGGTTGAACCGGTTGACGCCGACCCGGTGCAGCAGCAGCCGGATCATCCGCTCGGTGATCTCGAAGTCGGTGATGGCGCCTTGCCGGAGTGGGCGCACGGCGACGATGTAGCCGGGGGTGCGGCCGATCATCTGCCACGCCTCCTGGCCCATCGCCAGCACCTCTTGGGTGCGCTCGTTCAGCGCGATGACGGTGGGCTCGTTGAGCACGATCCCCCGGCCGCGCTCGTACACGAGGGTGTTGGCGGTACCGAGATCGATGGCAAGGTCGCGGGCCACGGGTCAGCGAGATCCGTCGAGGCGGTCGGATCGTGAGCTGCGACCGTTGCGGTGGCCGCGACCTTGGCGGCCCTGCTCCTCGGGCGGCGGGGCCAGGGCCTCCATCTCGCGCTGGAAGGCGCGGATGCCCGAGTCGAGGGTTGTCGGGTCGCGGTGCTTGAACCACAGGTAGAGGCCGCCGACGATGG
Organism: Acidimicrobiales bacterium; assembly: GCA_036570385.1. GTDB lineage: Bacteria > Actinomycetota > Acidimicrobiia > Acidimicrobiales > VFJN01 > VFJN01. The sequence continues at coordinate 1,472 of DATCYI010000485.1, forward strand.
AGACGCCTACGGCTATGAGCAAGAAGACGACGGCGTTCACCGCTGCTCCCCTGCGGCGCTGACCTCGACGAGGTGCTGCGGCTCGAGGCCCCAGCTCTCCCCGTCGGCCCACACCTCGCGCTTCCAGATCGGCACCGTGCGCTTCAGCTCGTCGATCGCGAAGCGGGCCGCCTCGAACGCCTCGCCTCGGTGGGGGGCGGCCACTGCCACGACCACCGCGGCCTCGCCGACATCGACTCGGCCCGTTCGGTGCAGCAGGGCGACACGGCCGAGGGTCGGCCAGCTGTCACGAGCGGCAGCGACCACCGCCGCCATCCGCGCGACCGCGTGCTCCTCGTAGGCCTCGTACTCGAGCAGCTCGACGCCCTCGCGCCCGGGGGCGTGGTCGCGCGCCGTACCGGTGAAGGTCACGACCGCTCCGCACGAGGGCTGCACCACCCAGGCAGACGCAACGTCGACAGGGAGCGGGTCAGCGCTGAGCGCGATCCAGCTCAGCCCCTCCTGAGGCGCGTGAAGAGCGGCGGCTGACATCCTCCCAACTCTAGAGTGATCTGGCTGCCGGGAGATGGGGCCGGGCCGGGCCGGTGCCCGCGGCCCCTGCGGCGGGGCCCACCGCTACCGTTCCCCCGTGCCCTGGGACGACGATGCCGACGACGACGCAGCGCGCCTCGGTCCGCCCCCTCCCGCTGACGACCGTCTCTGGCGGCACCCGTCCGAGCTCGGAGCACAGCGGCTCCCCGGCTTGGCCGCCGGAACCTCCGGGGCGACCAGCACCGCCCCACGACGCCCGGCGTCGTGGCCGCTCGCCGCCGCCGCCGGGGTGACCGGTGCGCTGCTCATGTTCGGTGCGATCGCCCTCACCGGCGCCCTGCCAGAGCGCACTGTGGAGCAGCGCGTCGTCGAGAAGGTCGCGATGACCCCGGTGGTGTCGTCGCCGGCGCTCGACCAGCGCGGCACGGGGGCGCTGGCCCGCAAGGTCGGTCCCGCCATCGTGCGCCTCGACGTCGTGTCCGGCGACGGCGCCAGATCGTCGGTGTCGGGCGTGGTGTTCCGTGACGACGGGCTGATCCTCACGAGCGCCCTGCCGCTGCGGGGGGCCACCACGATCACCGCCGTGCTCTCCGACGGCCGCCAGCTCGACGCATCGGTGCGTGGCCTCGACGACGCGACAGACGTCGCCGTCGTCGACGTCGACGCCGACCAGTTGGAGGTCGCGGTGCTCGGCTCCAGCGCCGACCTCGCGGTGGGCGACGTGGTGGTGGCGCTCGGCTACCCGCTCGGCCTGCGGGGCAGCGCGTCGGCGAGCTCCGGCACCATCCAGGCCCTGGGGCGCATGGTCAAGGCCCGCGACGGGGGCTGGCTCCACGGGCTCGTCCAAGCCGATGCCGGCATTCCCCCCGGCGCGTCGGGCGGCGCGCTGGTCGATGCCACCGGAGCCGTCGTCGGCATCTCCACCAGCCGAGCG
>DATCYI010000486.1:0-12091 GCA_036570385.1 Acidimicrobiales bacterium
ACACCCGCCGGGATGCGACTCACCGTGCAGGGGGCCGGGCCGCCCGTGGTCCTCACCCACGGGTTCGCCGACGACGCCGCGACCTTCGATCGCCTCGTCCCCGCCCTGACCCGCCACCGGCTCGCCCGATGGGACCTCCCGGGCCACGGTTCCTCGGGCGTGGGCCCGCAGCCCTCGTCCCGGGGCGCCGCCCTGGCCTGGCTCGATGGGGCGATCGTCGCCGCCGGACCGGGGCCGACGGTGCTCATCGGCCACAGCCTCGGCGGCTACTTGTCGCTGTGCCGGACGGTGATCGACCCCACCGGGATCGCCGCGCTGGTGCTCGTCTCCACCGGCCCCGGCTTCCGTAATCCGGCCAAGCGCGAGCAGTGGGGCACGTTCATCGCCGACTACGCCGACCGGCACGGCGTCCCCGAGGGGGCGCGGGGGATCGCCGAGCAGCCCGACAGCCTCGTGCTCGACGGGTTGGCCAGCGTGGATGTGCCCGTGCTCGTGGTCGTCGGGGGCGACGACGTGCGGTACCACGCGGGCTGTCGCATCATCGTCGACGAGGTCGCAGACGGTGAGCTGGTCGTGGTCCACGGCGCCGGCCACTTCCCCCACCAGACGCACCCCGACGCGGTGGGCGGCAAGGTCCGCGAGCTCCTGAGAAGGGTCTCCGGCTGACGGCGGCGAACTGTATCGATGCAACAGCACTGTCGTACTGTCTCGCAGCTGCCGATACGACCAGGAGGTCGCATGCCCCCCGCCGACACCGCGTCGCCGATCCAGACCCGACGGATGTCCTTCGAGGCATCGCTGCAGGAGGTGCCCCGCCACTTCGGTCCCGACGGCGACCTGCTGTCCAGTCACATCGCCGCCTGCCTGTCGGCCGTGTTCCCCGATGGCGAGGACTTCTTCGTCCGCTCCGTCCGCCACTTCCGTGGGGACATCGCCGATCCCGTGCTGAAGCAGGAGGTCGGGGGGTTCATCGGTCAGGAGGCCATCCACGGCCGTGAGCACCGGGCGTTCAACCGGCGCCTCAGCCAGCTCGGCTACCCGACCCGGTTTCTGGAGCGGTTCACCGAGCGGTTGCTGGCCGCCGCCGACAGGGTCCTGTCTCCCAGGGCCTGCCTCGCCGCTACCGCTGCCCTCGAGCACTACACCGCCACCCTGGCCGAGCAGCTGCTGCGCGACGAGGACACCCGGGCGCTGTTCGGGCACGACAAGGTGCGTGAGCTGTTCCTGTGGCACGCCCTCGAGGAGTCCGAGCACAAGACGGTCGCCTTCGACGTCTACCGGGCGGTCGGCGGCACCGAGCGCATGCGTCGCGTCGTCATGAACGTGATCACCGCGGGGTTCATCGGGGGCGTGGCCCTCGCAGTTGTCCTGTCCCTGCTCGGCGACCGGGCGGCCCGCAACCCGGTGCGCCTCGCCCGCAGCGTGAAGCGCCTGTCGACGTCGCCCATCGTCAGCCGCGAGCTGTGGCGGGAGCTGCGCAGCTACAACGAGCCCGGGTTCCACCCGTCCGACCGCGACGCCAGCGAGCTGCTCGCCACCTGGCGTGAAGAGCTCTTCGGCGCCCAGGGCATGCTGAACGACCGGCTGGCCGGGGCCGCGTGATGGCGGCCACCGAGCACCTCGACGTCCTCGTGGTCGGCGCCGGGCTGTCCGGCATCTGCGCTGGGCACTACCTGCAGACCGAGACGCCCTGGGCGTCGTATGCGATCTTCGAGGCCCGCGACGCCATCGGAGGCACCTGGGACCTGTTCCGCTACCCCGGCGTGCGCTCCGACTCGGACATGTTCACCCTCGGCTACCCGTTCCGGCCGTGGAAGAGCAGCAAGATGATCGTGGACGGCGAGGCCATCCGGCACTACATCGAGGACACGGCCGCCGAGGAGGGGATCGACACCCACATCCGCTTCCAGCACCGCATCGTCAGCGCCGAGTGGTCCGCCCGAGACGCACGCTGGCACGTGACCGCCGTTCGCACGGACACCGGCGAGACCCTGCTGCTCACCTGCGGGTTCCTGTTCTCCTGCAGCGGGTACTACCGCTACGACCACGGCTACCAGCCCGACTTCCCCGGTGCCGATCGGTTCCGGGGCGATCTCGTGCACCCCCAGCACTGGCCCGAGGACCTCGAGGTCGCTGGCAAGAAGGTGGTGGTCATCGGCAGCGGTGCCACCGCCGTCACGCTGGTGCCGAGCCTGGCCGAGCGGGGTGCCGACGTCACCATGCTGCAGCGGTCGCCCACCTACATCGCCACCGTGCCTGGCGAGAACCCGGTGGTCGGCGCGGTGCAGCGGTTGCTGCCCGACAAGGTGGCGGGAGCTGCGGTGCGCTGGGCCCACGCCCTCGGCGCCCAAGCCCTCTACGAGCTGAGCCAGCGCTACCCGAACCCGGTGAGGCGCCTGCTGCGGTTCGGCGTCCGGGTGCAGCTGCCTCGGGGGTACGACATCGACACCCACTTCAGCCCCCACTACGACCCCTGGGATGAGCGCATGTGTGCCGTTCCCGGCGGCGACCTGTTCAAGGCCATCAAGTCCGGCCAGGCGACCGTGGTCACCGACCACATCGAGACCTTCACCGAGGCGGGCATCCGGCTGCGGTCGGGGCAGGAGCTGGAGGCACACATCGTCGTCTCGGCCACCGGACTCGAGCTGCTGTTCCTCGGCGGCATCGAGCTGGCCGTGGACGGCGAACCGGTCGACCTGAAGGACCGTCTCACCTACAAGGGCATGATGCTCGAGGGCGTGCCGAACCTGGCCCTTGCCATCGGGTACACAAATGCGTCCTGGACGCTGCGTTGCGACCTGACCTGCCGGTACGTGACCCGGCTGCTCAACCACCTTCGTGACACGAGCATGCGCCAGTGCACCCCGGTGAACGACGACCCCGACGTCGGGCCCGAGCCCCTGCTCAACCTCCGTTCCGGCTACATCCAGCGGGCCCAGGGCAAGATGCCCCAGCAGGGATCCCAGCCGCCGTGGCGGGTGTACCAGAGCTACCTGCAGGACTATCGCGCCACCCGCCGGGCCGATGTTGACGACGGTGTGATGCGGTTCGGCAACCCGGCGACCGCGGTGACGCACGAGGGACAGGTCGTCGCCGGCTGATCGTTCCCTTTCGGACGGCGGTGTGCCTGCTCTCGATGTGGGCTGGTGCCGTCGTCACCGCCTCCCGATCGCGAGTGCTTCGCATCTCCCGGAACGTGATGTCGGCGTCGATCGAGGGCTCCTTCGGCAAGCCGAGGACCCGCTCGCCGATGATGTCGTGCTGGATCTCCGTCGGTCCCGCCGGCGATGGACTGCCCGGGCACGGCGCGGGCACCTCGGCGACGATCCCTCGCTCCAGCGACCCCCGCCGGGGGTGGGTGGTGAGGCCGGCCAGGTCCGATCCGAACCGTTGCTGGGCTCGCTGAACAGCTGGCGCCAGGTGTCGCGGCAGGTGGCGATGGCCCGCAGCAGCGGGCGCTGCAGTTCCGGTGCACCGTGCTCGAGCAGGGCTGGCGCAGCCAGCGACACGCGAAGAACAGAGCGGCGCGTCCGGTGGTGGTCATGGTCGGCCCGATCCGCGTGGCACCCAGGGGCGTCAATCCGCTCGCGAGAGCCTTGCGGAGCCGCTGCTCCTGCGGCCATGCTCGGTGGCACTCACGAGTGCCACCCGGCGCCGTGCACGAGTACGGGGGACACGTACATGAAGGTCGACTACCCGATCATCTCGGCTGACTCGCACATCACCGAGGCGCCGAACACCTACACCGACTTCATCGACCCGGCATGGCGGGATCGCGCCCCGCACCTGGTGGACGGGGGCGACCAGATGGGCGACATGTTCGTCGTGGAGGGCTCCGCCGTGCCGATCCCCATGGGCCTGGTCGCCGCCGCCGGCAAGGATCCCTCCGAGATCCGCACCAAGGGCACCCGCTTCGAAGAGCTCCACCGGGGAGGCTGGGACCCGACTGCTCGACTCGCCGAGCAGGACGGCGACGGCGTCGCCGCCGAGATCATCTACCCGACGGTCGGCATGGTGCTCTGCAACATCGACGACTTCGATCTCAAGAAGGCGTCCTTCGATGCCTACAACCGCTGGATCGCCGACTACTGCTCCCATGCGCCCGACCGGCTGCTGGGCTGCGGTCAGACCGCGATGCGCTCGCCCGAGGAGGGCATCGAGGACCTGAAGGCCATCAAGGCCCTCGGCCTGCGCGGGGTGATGATGCCCGGCATGCCGGCGGTGGAGGACTACGACTCGCCGGTGTACGACCCGTTCTGGGAGGCGGCCGTCGATCTGGAGCTCCCGCTGAGCTTCCACATCCTCACGACCAAGAGCGACAAGACGCGGGGCCCGGCGATCTCGAGCTTCCTGTCCATCGTGCGGGGCTGCCAGGACATCATGGCCATGCTGGTGTTCGGCGGCGTGTTCGAGCGCCACCCCGGCCTGAAGGTCGTGTGCGTGGAGGCCGACGCCGGCTGGGTGCCGCACTTCATGTACCGGATGGACCACGCCTTCAACCGGCACCGCTACTGGCTCAAGCCCGGCGCCGACCTGACCCGCTTGCCGAGCGAGTACTTCGCCGACCACATCTACGTCACGTTCCAGGACGACTGGACCGCGTTCCGCTTCGCCGATGCGATGAACTGGAAGCGGCTGATGTGGGCAAACGACTTCCCGCACAGCGACTCCACCTGGCCGTGGTCCCAGCAGCTGCTCGACAAGCACACCGCCCAGCTGGGCGACGAGCAGACGAAGTCGATCCTGTGCGACAACGTCGCAGGTCTCTACGGCATCGACACGTCCACCCTCACCACCACCGCCTGACGTGGCCAGCCACGACCTCGTCATCCGGGGTGGCACGGTCATCGACGGCACGGGGGGTGCACCGATCACGGCCGACGTCGCCGTCGACGGCGACCGCATCGTGGCCGTCGGGCGGGGCGAACAGACCGGCGCACGGGAGATAGACGCCGACGGCGCACTCGTCACCCCCGGCTTCGTCGACATCCACGCCCACTACGACGGCCAGGCCACCTGGGACCACCAGCTGGCGCCGTCGTCGTGGCAGGGCGTCACCACAGTGGTGATGGGCAACTGTGGGGTCGGCTTCGCACCGGTGCGGCCCGCCGACCACAACCGCCTCATCGAGCTGATGGAGGGCGTCGAGGACATCCCCGGCGCCGCCCTGCACGAGGGCCTGTCCTGGGAGTGGCAGTCCTTCGGCGAGTACCTCGACGCCGTCGACCGGATCCCCCACGACATCGACGTCGCCGCCCAGGTGCCTCACGGCGCCGTCCGGCTGCACGTCATGGGGGAGCGGGGCGCCCAGCGGGAGCCGGCCACCGCCGAGGAGATCGGCCAGATGGCTGCCCTCGCGGCCGAGGGCGTGGCAGCGGGTGCGCTCGGCTTCACGACGTCGCGGACGATGAACCACCGCACCAGCCGAGGCGAGCCCACGCCCACGCTGACCGCGTCCGCCGACGAGCTCGTCGGCATCGCCCGCGGGCTCGGTGAGCTCGGGCGCGGCGTGCTCCAGGTCGTGTCCGACCACGTGAACAACGACGAGGAGTTCGCCACCTTCCGGCGCATGGTGTCCGAGTCGGGTCGGCCGCTGTCGTTCTCGCTCGTGCAGAGCCCCTTTGACCCCGACGGCTACCGCGAGGTGCTGGGACGCATCGACGCAGCCCAGGCCGACGGCCTGGCCATCACCGCCCAGGTGGGCACCCGAGCCGTGGGCCTGCTGTTCGGGCTCCAGTGCACGCTGCACCCGTTCCTCAACAACCCGGTGTTCGCCGAGATCGCCGCGCTGAGCGTGCCCGAGCAGGCCCGGGTCATGGCCGACGAGGGCTTCAAGGCGCGCTTGCTCGAGGCGGCGGGGAGCGGCAAGGTCCGCAAGCTGGGCGGCGGGCTGATCGGCCGGTTCGAGGCCATGTACGAGCTCGGCGACCCGCCCGACTACGAGCCCGACCCGGGCGACAGCATCGCAGCGCGCGCGGCGCGCGAGGGTCGCTCGGTCGAGGACTTCGTGTACGACCTGATCGTCGCCGACCAGGGTCGCACGCTGCTGTACCTGCCCGCGCTCAACTTCGCCGGCGGCACGCTGGACGCGGTGGGGGAGATGCTCGCCCATCCTCACACGGTGCCGGGGCTCGGCGACGGTGGTGCCCACGTGGGCACGATCAGCGACGGCAGCTTCCCGACGACGCTGCTCACGCTGTGGGGCCGGGATCGCGAACGGGGACGGCTGGACCTGGCCTACCTGGTGCAGCAGCACTGCCGGGACACCGCCCGCACGGTGGGCCTCCACGACCGCGGGGTGCTCGCCCCCGGGTACCGCGCCGACGTCAACGTGGTCGACTTCGACAACCTGCGCGCCCGACGCCCGGAGGTCCGCTACGACCTACCGGCCGGTGGCCGTCGCCTGCTGCAGCGCGCCGACGGGTACCTGCACACGGTCGTGGCCGGAGTGGAGACCTACCGAAGGGGCGAACCGACCGGCGCGCTGCCCGGCCGCCTGGTGCGTGGGGCACGACCGGCCCCGGCATGAACGACGCCTTCAGAGGAGACCCCGTGCGAGACCTGCGCGTCGCCGTCATCGGCGCCGGCATGGCCGGCATCGCCAGCGTGATCAAGCTGCGCGAGGCGGGCATCTACGACGTGACCGTGTTCGAGAAGGCCCGCGACGTCGGAGGTACCTGGCGGGAGAACACCTACCCCGGCATCGCGTGCGACGTGCCCTCGCACCTCTACAGCTACTCCTTCGCCCCCAATGCCGGCTGGACCCACGCGTTCTCCCCCGGCGACGAGATCCAGGCCTACTTCCGAGACGTCGCCCGCCGCGAGGGCGTGTACGAGCGGACCCGCTTCGCCGACGAAGTGGTGTCGCTCGACCACGACGCCGGGCGGTGGGCGCTGGCCACATCCAGCGGGTACCAGGACGACTTCGACGTCGTGATCGCCGCCACCGGTGTGCTCCACCACCCCAACGTCCCCGACCTGCCCGGGCTGGGCTCCTTCGCCGGTGCCGCGTTCCACAGCGCCCGCTGGGACCACGACGTGCCCGTCGACGGCCGCCGCGTCGGCGTGATCGGCACCGGCTCCTCCGCCGTGCAGATCACCGGTGCACTCGTCGACCGGGTGTCCCACCTGGACCTGTTCCAGCGCACGCCGCAGTGGATCATGCCGATCGACAACACGCGCTACGACGAGGCTCAGCGCCGGGCGTTCCGGGACGACCCCGCCCTCATGCGCCAGGCCCGCGACGGCCTGGGGCAGGCATTCGCCGACCACTTCGCCAACGCGGTGATCGACGCCGGCTCACCGGCCATGGCCCTGATCGAGGACGCCTGCCGCGCCCACCTGGAGGGCGTCGCCGATCCGGTCCTGCGGGAGAAGCTGCGCCCGGACTACCGGGCCGGGTGCAAGCGGCTCATCGCCTCCGGCGAGTTCTACGACGCCATCCAGCGCCCCAACGCCGCGCTGGTCACGGAGCAGATCGAGCGGATCGAGCCGGCGGGCGTGCGCACGGAGGACGGCGTGCTCCACGAGCTCGACGTGCTCGTGCTGGCCACCGGGTTCCGGGCCGACCGGTTCCTGCGCCCCATCGAGGTGAGGGGCCGGGACGGCATCCGGCTCGACGACGTGTGGGCCGATCGTCCCAGCGCCCACGTGGCCCTCGCCGTGCCCGGCTTCCCCAACCTGTTCCTCCTCAACGGGCCCAACGGGCCGGTCGGGAACTTCTCGCTCATCGACGTCGCCGAGCTCCAGCTCGACTACACGATCCAGCTGCTCGACCTGCTTCGCGACGGCGCCGAGTCGTTGGAGCCCACCGCCGAGGCGGCCGAGGCCTTCGAGGCCGCCCGGGTCGAGGCGACGAAGGGCACGGTGTGGGTCACCGGGTGCCGGAGCTGGTACCTCGACGACCGGGGCATCCCTGCGGCGTGGCCGTGGAGCATCGACCACTTCCGCGAGGTGATGCAGGCTCCCGACCTCACCCAGTACCGGGTGACGCCGGCCGAGGTCGGAGCGGGCGCCTGACCACGAGGGACGAGGACGGCGCCCGGTGTTCGAAGCCATGGTGATGAGCGACGGTGGCGTCGTGCTCGGCGACCGGACCGTGGCCCGCGCCGAGGTGATCGACGCCAGCCGCCGGGCGGCGCCCGGCCTCGCGTCGCTGCGGGTGGGCGCCGGCGACAGCGTCGCCATCCTTCTGCGCAACGACATCCCCTTCTTCGCGGTCTCCCTGGCGACCCGGACCCTCGGCGTCTACGCCGTCCCCACCAACTGGCACTGGCGCTCCGGCGAGATCGAGCACGTCCTCGTCGACTCGGGAGCGAAGGTCCTGGTGGTCCGCGCGGACTTGCTCGGCCCGGAGCCCACCACCATCCGCACACCGTGGCCGGAGCCGGAGCGCGGTGCCAGCGCCGAGGTGGCGTGCATCGCCGCCGACTTGGCCACCGGGCCGCCGGTGGAGGCCACCTTCGACGGCACGTGGCGGCCTCACCCCAACCCCGACCGGTCGCTGCGGTTCCTGCCCCGCCCCATCACCGCCGACGAGGCGACCGGTGTCGGCACCCTCGACGGCACCGTCGCCGGGGTGGCCATGATGAGCCTGGCCGTGTGGGCCGGCGGGGAGCGGTTGGCCGTGGGCATCTGCACCTCCCTCGTCTCCCCGCCATCGAAGCGCGACCGGGCACCGGCCATCGGGGAGGGCGCATGACCCTCGACGAACCCGTGGTCGGCGACCCGGCCCGGCCCGAACCCCTCGACGACGACCAGCTCCGAGCCGCCATCGCCGTGGCCAACATCCCGGTGCTGACCATGGTGCTGCACCACCTCACCGGCGACGACCGCTGGCTGGCCGTGCCGTATGCTCCGACCCGGGCCCGGGGCCTGAGCGACCACGACACCGGCGGCCTGCCCGAGCACGTGCAGGCCGAGATCCGCCAGGCCGCCGAGCACGCCGTGCGCGACTGGTCTCGAGGCGCCGCCCCGGCCTCGCCGCAGCCGTCTCCCGAGCACCTCCAGCACCTCCTGTCGGTGTGCGTCGCCGAGGATGTGCCCGCCGAGTACGCCCGGCTGATGCTGGTCGAGATGGGCTTCGAGCCCGACGCCGCCCCGACGCTGGACCACGGGCGCGCCGGGGACGCCGACGTCCTCATCGTGGGGGCGGGCGTCTCGGGGCTCGCCCTCGCCGTCCGCCTCGACCAGGCGGGCATCCGCTACACGATCGTCGACAAGGACGACGACGTCGGCGGCACCTGGCTGGAGAACCGCTACCCCGGTGCCGGCGTCGACACGCCGAGCTACCTGTACTCGCTGTCGTTCTTCCCCCGGAACTGGTCGACCTACTACGGCAAGCGCGACGAGGTCCTCGGCTACCTGCGCGATGTCGCCGACCGGTTCGGCCTGCGGGAGCGGATCCGGTTCCGCACCGAGGCGCGCGGTGCGGTGTGGGACGAGGACACCCAGCGCTGGCACGTCGAGCTCGATCACGCCGACGGGTCCACGGAGCAGGTGGCGGTGCGCTACCTGGTCACCGCCGTCGGGCTCCTCAGCCGCCCCAAGCTCCCCGACCTGCCGGGCATGGACCACTTCCGTGGACCCCTGTTCCATTCGGCCCGGTGGCCCGAGGACCTGGACGTGGCCGGCCAGCGGGTCGCCGTCGTGGGCAGCGGCGCCAGCTCGATGCAGATCGTTCCCGCCATCGCGCCCCGCGCCGGGCACGTCACCATCTTCCAGCGCTCCCCGCAGTGGGCGGCGCCAGCGGAGAACTACTTCGCACCCGTGCGCGCGGAGGTCCACTGGCTGGTCCGCCACGTGCCCTACTACCACCGCTGGTACCGGTTCCGGCTGGCCTGGTTGTTCAACGACCGGGTGTGGCCGTCGTTGCAGATCGATCCCGACTGGCCGCACCCGGAGCGGTCCCTGAACGCGACCAACGACGGGTACCGCGTGTTCTTCACCGCCCACATCGGCGCCGAGCTGGGCGATCGGGAGGACCTCATCGACAAGGCCGTGCCCGACTACCCGCCGTACGGGAAGCGGATCCTGCTCGACAACGGCTGGTACGTGGCGCTGCGCCGCCCGAACGTGGAGCTGGTCGCCGAGGCCGTCACCGAGATCACCCCGACCGGTCTGCGCACCAGCTCCGGTGCCGAGCACGAGGCCGACGTCGTGGTCCTCTGCACTGGGTTCCAGGCCCAGCGGCTCCTGCACCCCATCGACATCCGAGGCCGGGGCGGGCGCTCCATCCGCGACGCCTGGGGCGACGACGACCCCCACGCCTACCTGGGCGTCACCACGCCCGGCTTCCCGAACCTGGCGTTCATGTACGGCCCCAACACCAACCCCGGCGGCGGCAGCTACATCTTCATCGCCGAGTGCCAGGCCCGGTACATCACGGACCTGCTCGTGCGGGCGACGGAGGCTGGGGTGGGCTCGCTGGAGTGCCGACAGGACGTCCACGACGAGTTCAACCGCCAGGTCGACGAGCAGCACGGCCGGATGGTGTGGAGCCACCCGGGCATGGAGACGTACTACCGCAACCCGGCCGGGCGGGTGGTGACGAACTGGCCGTGGCGGGTCGTGGACTACTGGGAGCGCACCCGCAGCGCCGACCTCGACGACTTCGTGCTCGAGCCCCGTCGGGACGCAGCCGGAGCGGAGGCGTGACCATCGACGCGCAGCGGCTCGACGAGGGGACGCTGGCCCGGCTGGTCGACGAGGTCCTCGCCGCACGACTCCGGGCAGACGCGCCCGGAGGTGTTCCTCGGTGCCCGCTTCGACGCCGGGCTGGCCTGGCTCGACTTCCCGAGGGGCCACGGCGGGCTGGGGGCGTCCCGGCGCTGGCAGAGCTTCGTGGAGCGTCGGTTCCGCGAGGCGGGGGTGCCCAGCCCCATGTGCAACTTCATCGGCGTCGGGATGGCCGGGCCCACCATCGCCGCCGAGGGTACCGACGACCAGGCGCTACCTGCGGGCCTGCTTCAGCTGCGAGGCTGTGGTGACAGCTGTTCAGCGAGCCGGGTGCCGGCTCCGACCTGGCCGCGCTCGCCACCCGCGCCGAGCGCGGCGGTGGCGAGTGGGTGATCACCGGGCAGGGGGTGGGGTCCTCCTTCGCCCACATCGCCCGCCGCGGGATGCTGCTGGCCCGCACCGACGTGCACGTCCCCAAGCACCGCGGGCTGACCTACTTCCTCCTCGACCTGCGCGCACCAGGCGTGCGGGTGGAGCCGTTGCGGCAGATGACCGACGACGCCGACTTCAACGAGGTGTGGCTGGACGAGGTGCGGGTGAGCGACGCCGATCGGGTCGGTGAGGTGGGTCGGCGCTGGTCGGTGGCGCTCACCACGCTGATGAAGGAGCGGACCACGCTCGGCGGTGGGGCGGGCGAGGCCCGGCGGCGGCCGATCGGCGCCGTCCTCGACGCCTACCGGGGCGTCCCGGGGCGCGACGGCGCGGTGCGCGATCGCATGATCCGGGCCTGGATCGGCAGCGAGGTGCTGCGGATGACGAACGCGAGGGCGGCGGCGATGCGGCGCAGCGGCACGCCGGGCCGGAGGGTTCGATCGGCAAGCTGGCGATCGCCGAGCAGGCGCAGCGGTTGCGGAACCTGCACGTGGACCTGCTCGGCGCTTCGGGCACGGGCTACGCGAGCTACGAGATGACCCGCCCGGAGCGGTTCGGCTCGGATTCCCCGCAGCGGTCGTTCCTGCGCTCTCGCGCCACCACCATCGAGGGGGGAACGTCGGAGGTCATGCGCAACATCCTGGGCGAGCGGGTGCTCGGCCTGCCCCCGGAGCCGGGCACCGACCGCGACCTCCCCTGGACCGACGTGCCCCGATCCTGACCCGGCACCAAGACGTCGCCGTGGAGCAGGACGCCGGGCACGAGCGGGTGACCGTCGAGGTCGCCTGCCACACCGACAGCGGGTAGCGGGTCCTGTCCGGCACCGCCGTCGCGGAGTTCCCGGCATGAGCGAGCACGCCGAGAGGCTGAGCGAGGACGAGCAGCAGCGGCGCCGGGCCATGGTCGCCGAGCACATTGGACCTGTGCGGCGAGGCCGGCGGCCAGGGGCGGGTGGGCGGCGGCCCGCAGCGCCCGCTCGGCG
>DATCYI010000487.1:0-3144 GCA_036570385.1 Acidimicrobiales bacterium
CGACGATCACGGTCTCGACCGTGCGCAGGATGGCCCGGCTCTTCTGCGAGGTGACGAGCAGGTAGAGCGACTCCGGGGTGGTGACCACGAACGTGCGCGGGCTGCGCACCATGGCGGCGCGCTCGCTGGCTGTGGTGTCGCCGGTGCGCACGCCGACCGTGAGGTCGGGCGCGGCCAGGCCCAGCTCGCGGGCCTTGGCGCCGATCTCGGCCAGCGGCCGCTCCAGGTTCTCGGCGATGTCGACCGCCAGAGCCTTCAGAGGCGAGACGTAGACGACGCGGGTGCCCGTGACCGGCTCGCCACGTGCGAACGCGAGGTAGAGCCGGTTGATGGCCATGAGGAAGCCGGCCAGCGTCTTGCCCGACCCGGTGGGGGCGGCGACGAGGGTGTGCTCACCGGCGGCGATGGGCGGCCAGGCGGCTTCCTGCGCCGGGGTGGGCCCTTGCGGGAACCGCTCCCGGAACCAGGCGGCCACCGCCGGATGCAGCTCCACGGACGCCAGGAGCGAGGTGTCGACGGTGACCGCGCTCAGCTCGAGCGGGTCGAACAGCGGCTCCTGCACGGGAACGGACACCAGCCAAGAGTAGATCCACCCTGTGACACCAGGATCTGTGGGCGTGAGAGCACGCAATGCGTGCTCTCACGCCCACAGATCTCGGGAAATCGGCCCTTGCACGCATCGATGATGGTCGATACATTCACCTTCATCGATATGACCGATCCCTGGAGGCAACCGTGTCCCGAGTCCAGCTAGCCCTCAACGTGTCCGACCTCGACCAGGCGGTCGAGTTCTACTCGAAGCTCTTCGCCACCGAGCCCGCCAAGCGCAAGCCCGGCTACGCCAACTTCGCGATCGCCGAGCCCCCGCTCAAGCTCGTGCTCATCGAAGGCGAGGGCGGCGGCACGCTGAACCACCTCGGCATCGAGGTCGACACGGGCCAGGAGGTCGAGGCGGCCGAGGCCCGGCTGAGCGCGGAGGGCATGAGCACCACCGGCGTGGACGACACCACGTGCTGCTACGCCTTCAAGACCGAGACCTGGGTGAACGATCCCGACGGTGCCTCGTGGGAGGTCTACGTGAAGACCGGCGACGCGGAGCAGATGGCGGCGAACGCCGATCCCGACGCCGCGGCCGGGCAGTGCTGCTCACCCGCCGACATCAGCGAAGCGGTCGCCGCCGGCAGCAGCCCTGCGGCCAGCTGCTGCTGATCAGCCCTCAGGTGCGAGCTCGCTCTGCCGCCCGGTGGCCGGATCGGCCGCCGGGCGGAGGTCGAGCCGCCTGAGCAGCTGGGCGTTGGCGGCGACCACGATCGTCGAGGCGCTCATGAGCACCGCTGCGACCGCCGGTGGCATCGAGATGCCGGCCCACTCGAGCGCACCGGCGGCGAGTGGGATGGCGAGCACGTTGTACCCGGCGGCCCACCACAGGTTCTGCAGGCTCTTGCGGTAGGCGGCCTGCGACAGCCGGATGATCCCGGTGACGGAGCGGGGGTCGGAGCTGGCCAGGATCAGCCCGGCCGACTCGATGGCGACGTCGGTCCCGGCGCCGATGGCGATGCCCACGTCGGCCCGGGCCAAGGCCGGAGCGTCGTTGACGCCGTCGCCGACCATGGCGACCTTCAGGCCGCGGTCCTGGAGCTCGGCCACCTTGAGGGCCTTGTCCTCGGGCAGCACCTCGGCGAACACCTCGTCCACGCCGAGGTCGGCCGCTACCGCCTCGGCGACCTGGCGGGCGTCGCCGGTGATCATCACGAACTGGCGACCGAGCGCGTGCAGCTCGGCCACGGCGTCTCGGGCCTCGGGGCGGATCTCGTCTTCCAGGGCCAGCGCTCCCATGATGGCTTCGCCCCGCAGGAGGTAGAGCAGCGTGGCTCCCCGCTCCCGCCAGCCCTGCTCCCAGTCGACCAGCGTGTCGGGCTGGTCGATCGAGCGCTCCCGGAGGAGGGCGGGGCCGCCCACGGCGTAGCGCTCGCCGTCGACCGACGCCTCGACGCCGCGCCCGGTGATCGACCGGAAGTCGGTGGCCGTGGCGACCGTGCCCCGCTCGCGGGCCGCAGCGACGATGGCCCGCGCCAGCGGGTGCTCGCTGTCCGACTCGACACCACCGGCGATGCGCAGAAGCTCGTCGTCCTCGATGCCGAGCCCGGCGACTCCCATCAGAGTGTGCTCACCCTTGGTCAGCGTGCCGGTCTTGTCGAACAGGAAGGCGTCGATGTTGCGGCTCTGCTCGAGGGCCAAGCGGTCCTTCACGAGGATGCCGTTGCGCGCCGCCAGGGCCGACGAGATCGAGGTGGTCAGCGGGATGGCCAGTCCGAGAGCGTGGGGGCAGGAGATGACGAGGACCGTCACCACGCGGACGACGGCGTCGTCGGCGTCTCCGATCACCAGCCACACCACGGCGGTGATGGCTGCGGCAGCGGTCGCCACGTAGAAGAGCAGCGCGGCGGCCCGGTCGGCCAGCGCCTGGGCCCGCGAGTGGGACTGCTGCGCCTCGGCCACGAGGCGCTGGATCCCGGCGAGCGCCGTGTCGTCGCCCAGCGCATCGACGCGCACCCGAACGGCGGAGTCGGTGGACACGGTGCCGGCGACCACGCGGTCGCCGAGCTCCTTGCTGACCGGCCGCGACTCGCCGGTGATCATCGACTCGTCGAGTTCGGCCGCGCCGTCGACGATCTCGCCGTCGGCCGGCACCCGCCCACCAGACCGGACCAGCACGACATCGCCAGCGTGCAGGTGGTCGAGGCTGACGGTCTCCACGGTGCCATCGGCAGCGATCCTCTCCGCCTCGTCGGGCAGCAGGGCCGCGAGCGCGGAGAGCGCGTCCTGGGCCTGCCCGAGCGCCCTCATCTCCTGCCAGTGGCCGAGCAGCATGATCGTGACGAGCAGCGAGAGCTCCCACCAGAAGTCGAGCTCGAACCGATCCAGCGACGTGGCCATCGAGGCGACGTAGGCGACGGTTATCGCCATGGAGATCAGAAGCATCATCCCTGGCTGGCGCTGCTCGACCTCCTGCCGCCCGCCGGCGAGGAACGGCCAGCCCGCCCAGAGGAAGATGACAGTTCCGAGCACCGGACCGATCCACTCGATCCCGTAGAAGTCGAGCTCGTAGCCGAACCAGTCCATGACCATGTGGCTGGTGGCCAC
>DATCYI010000488.1:0-17983 GCA_036570385.1 Acidimicrobiales bacterium
TGAGCCTCGGGCTCGGGCGCGGTCGCTTCGGCGGCAGGAGCGGGGGCGGCGGCAGGCTCCTCTGCGGGGGCCTCGGCGGGAGCGGCCCCGCCGTCGCCGATCACTGCCAGCACGGCGCCGACGTCGACCGTCTCGCCCTCGGCGACCTTGATCTCGGTGAGCGTGCCGCTGGTGGGCGACGGCACCTCGGAGTCGACCTTGTCGGTCGACACCTCGAAGAGCGGCTCGTCCTCGGCGACGGTGTCGCCGACCGCCTTGAACCACTTTGTGATCGTCCCCTCGGTGACGGTCTCACCGAGTTGGGGCATCGTGATGTCGGCCATTGGGGGCTCTGGCTCCTTAGGTGCGGGCGGTCTATCCGTGCAGCGGGCGACCGGTGAGGCTGATCATGGCCTCGCCGAGCACCTCGCTCATCGTGGGGTGGGGCTGGATGAGGGAGGCCATGTCGTCGACGGTGGCCTCCCAGTTCACTGCGAGGTAGCCCGATCCGAGCTGCTCGGTGACCCAGGGGCCGGCCATGTGGACGCCGACGATGCGGCCGGCGCGGCCGTCGGGCAGCTTCTCGGCGATCACCTTCACCATGCCGTCGGCCTGGTTGACGATCATGGCCCGACCGTTGTGGTTGAAGCGGCTCTTCTGGGTGACGACGTCGAGGCCGGCCTCCTTGGCCTGCTCCTCGGACATCCCGCTGAACGCGGCCTCGGGCCGGGTGTAGATGCAGGACGGGATCTTGCCGTAGTCGACCGGTGCCGGGTCTTCGCCGAGGATGTCCTGGATGGTGATCACGCCCTCGATGAAGGCGATGTGCGCGAGCTGCGGCGTGGCGATCGCGTCGCCGACGGCCCACACGCTCTCCTCGCCGGTGCGGCAGCCCTCATCGACCTTGACGAAGCCCCGCTCGTCGATCTCGACACCGGTGCCGTCGAGGCCGAGGTCGTCGGTGTTGGGACGGCGCCCGACGGACATGACCACGACATCGACCTCGAGGTCTTCGCCGCTCACCTTCACGGTGGTGCCGCCGTCGCCGGGCGTGTGGCCCTCGACCTGGACGCCCGTGCGGATGGTCATGCCCCGCTTCTTGAACGACTTCTCGATGACGGAGGTGACGTCCTTGTCGAGGCCCGGAAGGATCTTCGGCAGCGCCTCGAGGATGGTGATCTCGGTGCCGAGGTCGCTCATCATCGACGCGAACTCGCAGCCGATGACACCGCCTCCGATGATGGCGGCGCGCTTGGGCACCTCCGGCATCGACAGCACCTCGTCAGAGGTCATGACGACCTTGCCGTCGACCTCGAAGCCGGGGATGGTGCGGGGCAGCGAGCCCGGTGCGAGCACCACCGCGTCGGCGGTGAGCTCCACGTCGCCGGACTGACCACCTGAGACGCTGACCTTGCGGCCGGCGTGGAGCCGGCCGTGGCCGTCGAGCACCGTGACCTTGCGGCTCTTGAGCAGCGACGCCAGGCCGGACACGAGACCGGTGACGATCTTGTCCTTGCGCTCTAGCGAGACCGACCAGTCGAGGCTCGGCTCGCCGACGTTCACGCCGAACTGAGAGGCCTCGGACACGTGCAGGTAGGTGGCAGCGGTCTCCAGCAGCTCCTTGGCCGGGATGCACCCCACGTTGAGGCACGTGCCGCCGAGCTTGCCCTTCTCGATCATCGCGATGTTGAGGCCAGCCGAGGCCCCGTAGAGCGCCGTGGCGTACCCGCCAGGACCTCCGCCGATGACGACGACGTCATAGTGATCGGCCGTGGGGACCACCTCCGGTGTGCGTGTCGGCCTGGGAAACGCGTGCCCTTCGGACTCTACCGGCAGCCACGCACGGCCCGTACGGGGGCCCGCGCTCGCTCGGCTCGGCAGCTCAGCTGCGGGCGATGAGCACGAACTGGAGCGCCGCGGCGGCCAGGATCACGAGGCCGCAGAGGAGGGCGGCGAGTATCAGCCGGCGGGTGCTCATCGGTGCCGAGGATGCTCTGGTGCGACCGGCCACGCAACCCGGCGCGGCGGGGATGTCGCAGCGGACGACCTTGGCCGGCCCACTGGGGGGCGTGCAGCAGGGCTCGTCGCATGTGTTCGGCAGCCTTGACACGATGGGAGAGGGTCGTAGATGCTGTCGCCGTGCTCGTGTGCCACTGCACCGCGGTCAACGACGCTCGCATCGTCGAGGAGGCGCTCGCCGGCGCCGTCTGCCCCGACGAGGTGGCGGCCAAGTGCGGCGCAGGCTCGCGCTGCGGCGGCTGCCGTCCTACGATCGAGCGACTGCTCGAGGCGTTCGGCCTCGCGGAGCAGCCGGCGGCCTGATCCACGGCCGTCGCGATCGAAGCGGAGGACCGACGTGCAGGGACAAGCCGAGATCATCGAGCTCTTGAACGAGGTGCTGACCGCCGAGCTGACGGCGATCAACCAGTACTTCGTCCACGCCAAGATGCAGGACAACTGGGGCTACGGGCGCCTGGCGTCCACCACCCGCGAGGAGTCGATCGACGAGATGAAGCACGCCGAGAAGGTGGTGGAGCGCATCCTCTACCTCGACGGCACGCCGAACCTCCAGCGCCTCTCACCGCTGCGGGTGGGCGAGACGCCCCACGAGCAGCTCCGGCTCGACCTCGAGCTCGAGCGCGAGGCCATCCCGCGCCTCAACAACGGGATCGCCACCGCCACCGCAGCGGGCGACAACGGCACCCGCGAGCTGCTCGAGGCGATCCTCGTCGACGAGGAGGAGCACGCCGACTGGCTCGAGAGCCAGCTCAACCTCATCGAGCAGCTCGGCGAGGCCCACTACCTGGCCCAGCAGATCCACGGCAGCTGACGCCGCCGCGCCGGGCCAGGTGGGCCGCTCGGCTCAGGCTCCCGGGCGGCTGGCCAGCAGGTCGCGGATCTCGGTGAGCAGCAGTGCCTCGTCGGACGGCGCGGGGGTGTCCTCCACCGGCTCCTGGCCTGCGGCTCGGCGGGCGATGATCGCCTGCATCGGCTTCACGACCACGAAGAAGATGGCCGCCGCGACCAGCACGAAGTTGATGACGTTGGTGATCAGCGCGCCGTAGCGGAGCTCGACCGCCGGGTCGGCGCCCTCAGCCTCCTTGAGGGTGATGGCGAGGTCGCTGAAGTCCTGGCCGCCGACGAGCCCGATGATCGGGTTGATGATGTCGTCGACGAAGGAGTTGATGACCGCGCTGAACGCAGCGCCGATCACGACCGCGACCGCGAGGTCGATGACGTTCCCTCGCATCAGGAACTTCTTGAACTCAGCCAGCATGTGCGCTCCTCAGGGGTTCTGTTGGTCCGGTTCGACCCGGTCCGTAGCGGATGTACCGTAACCACACGTCTCGGGCGAGGTGGGGAGAACGATGCGGATAGCGGTCACGGGCTCCAGCGGGCTCATCGGCACGTCGCTGCGCCGCTCGCTCGAAGAGGACGGTCACGACGTGCTGCGGGTGGTGCGCCAGGGCGGCGGGCCCGGCACGACGACGTGGGATCCCATGGCGGGCGAGATCGACGCCTCGGCGTTCGAGGGCCTCGACGGCGTGGTGAACCTCGCGGGCGAGCCGATCGGCGCCCGCCGCTGGACCGCTGAGCAGAAGACCAAGATCCGTGAGAGCCGCACCCGTGGCACCACGCTGCTGGCCGAAGCCCTCGCGTCGTGCCGAGACCGGCCGCCGGTGCTGGTGTCCGGGTCGGCGATCGGCTTCTACGGCGACCGTGGCGACGAGCAGCTCGACGAGTCGAGCGACCCGGGAGAGGGGTTCCTCACCGATCTGGTGCTGGCGTGGGAGTCGTCCGCCGCGGCCGCGGAGGTGGCTGGGATCCGCGTGCCTCGGCTGCGGACCGGCATCGTGCTCGACGCCGGAGAGGGGGCGCTGGCCAAGATGCTGCCGCTGTTCAAGGTCGGCCTCGGCGGGCGCTTCGGGTCGGGACGCCAGTGGATGAGCTGGGTGGCCCTGGAGGACGAGGTGCGGGCCATCCGCTTCCTCCTCGAGGCCGACCTCACCGGGCCGGTGAACTCGACCGCGCCGAACCCGGTCACCAACGCCACCTTCGCCAAGGCCCTGGGCTCAGCGCTTAGCCGTCCTGCCGTGATGCCCGTGCCGTCGTTCGGTCCGAAGCTCCTGCTCGGCTCGGAGCTGGCCGAGAACCTGCTGTTCTTCAGCCAGCGCGTGATGCCGACGGCCCTGCTCGAAGCCGGCTTCGAGCACCGCCACCCCGATCTCCCCAAGGCCCTGAGGGCCATCCTCGACAAGGAGCGATGAAATGGACGACAAGGTCTCGCGCTCACGCTTCGTGCCGGCTCCGCCTCAGGCGATCTTCGATCTCCTGGCCGACCCCAGGAAGCACGCCCTGATCGACGGCTCGGGCACGCTGGTCGACGCGGCCTCCGGGCCCGAGCGCCTGTCCAAGGGCGCGAAGTTCGGCATGTCGATGAAGCTCGGCGTCTCGTACACGATGAAGAACACCGTCGAGGAGTTCGAGGAGGGCCGCCTCATCGCGTGGCGCCACATGGGCCGCCACCGCTGGCGCTACGAGCTGGAGCCCACCGAGGGAGGCACCACCGTGACCGAGACCTTCGACACCACGACGGTCCCCGCCTTGTTCCGCCCCATCACCAAGCTCGCCGGCAAGAAGAACCCCCAGAACATGGAAGCCACCCTGGACCGCCTAGCAAAGCACTTCGAGGCCAACCAGTAGCTCGGGCCGGAAGCTCCGCTTCCGGCCCGAAACATCACTTCGGCTGCATGCGCACGCCGCCATCCACGCGGATGGTCTCGGCGTTCATGTAGCTGTTGGAGAGGAGCTCGCACGCCATCGAGGAGAACTCGGAGGCGAAGCCGAGGCGGTCGGGGAAGAGCACGTCGCGCTTCAGCTTCTCCTTGAACGCCTCGGAGGCCTCGCCCTGGCCGTAGATCGGGGTGTCGATGAGGCCTGGGGCGATGCAGTTGACGCGGATGCCGGCGGCGGAGAGGTCGCGGGCGATGGGGAGGGTCATGCCGACGACACCGCCCTTGGAGGCGGAGTAGGCGACCTGGCCGATCTGGCCGTCGAAGGCGGCCACCGAGGCGACGGTGACGATGGCGCCCTTCTCGTTGTCCGCCAGCGGCTCGGTCTGGCTCATCGCGGTGGCGGCGAGGCGGACGCAGTTGAAGGTGCCGACGAGGTTGACCTCGAGGACCTTCTTGTAGGTGTCGAGGTCGAACGCCGACTCGTACTTGCCGTCGCGGCCGATGGTGCGGGTGGCCCAGCCGATGCCGGCCGCGGTGACGAGGGCGCGCAGCGGGCCCATGTCCTTGGCGGCCTCGACGGCAGCGATGACCTGCTCCGTGTTGGCGACGTCGGCCTTGACGAAGACGCCCTTCACGTCCTTCGCGACGGCCTCGCCCTTCTCCGGGTTCATGTCGACGACGACGACCTTCGCGCCACGCTGGGCCAGGTCGCGGACGGTTGCTTCACCGAGACCGGACGCTCCGCCGGTGACGATCGCTGAGATGCCATTGAGATCCATGGGTCGCGACTCTATTGACTGGTCGGTCAAGAGGCGAAAAGGGCAGATCTCGCCGGCCGCGGAGAGACCGCTCGATGCTGGCAGGATGGGCACTCATGCTCCTCGGCGACCTCGTTCCGGCCCCGCCGGATCCCGACTCCCTCTTCGACGCGTTCGAGACGTGGGCGGCCGACCGTGGGCTCGCCCTCTACCCGGCGCAAGAGGAGGCGATCATCGAGATCGTCTCTGGCTCGAACGTGGTGGTCGCCACGCCGACCGGGTCGGGCAAGAGCCTCGTGGCCGCCGCCGCGCACTTCGCAGCGCTGGCCGAGGGCAGGCGCACCTTCTACACCGCCCCGATCAAGGCCCTGGTGAGCGAGAAGTTCTTCGACCTGTGCGCCACGTTCGGCCAGGAGCGGGTGGGGATGATGACGGGCGACGCGACGGTGAACGGCGGCGCGCCGATCATCTGCTGCACCGCGGAGATCCTCGCCAACATCGCGCTGCGCGACGGCGACACGGCCGACGTCGGCCAGGTCGTGATGGACGAGTTCCACTTCTACGCCGAGCCCGACCGCGGCTGGGCCTGGCAGGTGCCGCTGCTCACGCTCCCCCAGGCGCAGCTCATCTTGATGTCGGCCACGCTGGGCGACGTCACCCGCTTCGAGGCGGAGCTGACGGAGCGCACCGGCCGTCCGACCACGACCGTCAGGTCGGCGTCTCGCCCGGTGCCGCTCGACTTCTCGTACCGCCTGACGCCCGTGCTCGAGACGGTGGAGGAGCTCATCGCCGACGGCAAGGCGCCCATCTACGTCGTGCACTTCACGCAGGCGTCGGCCATCGAGCGGGCCCAGGCGCTCATGAGCACCAACCTGTGCACGCGCGAGGAGAAGGACCGCATCGCCGAGATGATCGGCGACTTCCGCTTCACCACGGCGTTCGGCAAGACGCTGTCGCGCTTCGTGCGCAGCGGCGTGGGCGTGCACCACGCGGGCATGCTCCCGAAGTACCGGCGCCTGGTGGAGCGCCTCGCCCAGTCCGGCCTGCTGAAGGTCATCTGCGGCACCGACACGCTCGGCGTGGGCATCAACGTGCCGATCCGCACGGTGCTGCTCACCGCCCTCTCGAAGTACGACGGCACCCGCACCCGCCACCTCACGGCCCGCGAGTTCCACCAGATCGCAGGGCGGGCCGGGCGCGCCGGGTACGACACCGAGGGCTCGGTGGTGGTGCAGGCGCCGGAGCACGTCGTCGAGAACGAGAAGGCGGTCGCCAAGGCCGGCGACGATCCCAAGAAGAAGCGAAAGCTCGTGCGGAAGAAGCCGCCGGAGGGCTTCGTGTCGTGGGGCGAGGCCACGTTCGAGAAGCTGGTCGCCGCCGACCCGGAGACGCTCACGTCGAGCTTCGCGGTGTCGCACTCGATGCTCCTGAACGTGCTCGACCGGCCCGGCGACGGCTGCGCGGCGATGCGCCGGCTGCTGCTCGACAACCACGAGCCCCGCAAGGCGCAGCGCAACCACATCCGCCGCGCGATCTCTATCTACCGGTCGCTGTTGTCGGCCGGGGTGGTCGAGCGACTCGACGAGCCCGACGACCGCGGGCGGCTCGTGCGCGTGATGATCGACCTGCAGGCGGACTTCGCGCTGAACCAGCCGCTGGCGCCCTTCGCCCTCGCCGCCCTCGACCTCGTCGACCGCTCCTCCCCCGACTACGCCCTCGACGTCGTGTCGATCGTGGAGGCCGTGCTCGACGACCCCGGCGTCGTCCTCTCCGCGCAGACCAACAAGGCGCGCGGCGAGCTGGTCGCCGAGATGAAGGCGGCGGGCATCGAGTACGAGGAGCGCATGGAGCGCCTCGAAGGCGTGACCCACCCTCGCCCGCTGGCCGAGGTGCTGGAGCCCGCGTACGCGATGTACCGCGACTCGCAACCGTGGGTGGCCGACCACCCGCTGGCCCCGAAGTCGGTCGTGCGCGACATGTGGGAGCAGGCGATGACCTTCGCCGACTACGTGCAGCACTACCAGCTCGCCCGCGCCGAGGGAACGCTGCTGCGCTACCTGAGCGGCGCGTACAAGGCGCTGGTGCAGACGGTGCCCGAGACGGCCAAGACCGACGAGCTCTACGACATCACCGAGTGGCTCGGCGAGCTGGTGCGCCAGGTCGACTCGAGCCTGCTCGACGAGTGGCAGGCGCTTTCGCACCCCGAAGAGGTGCTCGAGCTCGACCCGGACACGGCGCCGCTCGAGCACGCTCCCCCACCCGTCACCGCCAACACGCGGGCGTTCCGGATCCTGGTGCGCAACGAGCTGTTCCGGCGCGTCGAGCTGATCGCCATGCGCCGCTGGGGCGAGCTGGAGGAGCTCGACGGCGAGCACGGCTGGGACCGCGACCGCTGGTTCGCCGCGCTGCAGCCGTACTTCGCGGAGCACGACACGGTCGGCATCGACGGCGACGCTCGCAGCGCCGCGCACGTCGACGTCCACGACGCCGGTCGCCGCTGGCAGGTCCGCCAGACGCTGGCCGACCCCGCCGGCGACCACGACTGGGCCATCACCGCGGAGGTCGACCTCGACGCATCGGACGAGGCCGGCGTCGCCGTCGTCAAGGTCCTGGACGTAGGCCAGATCTAGCGGGCGGTGAGCGAGACCTCGACGGTGCGGGTGGGGTCGGGGGTCGCGGTCATCTCGGCGCCTTCGGCGACGACGACGACCGGCGCCGCGCCTACGTGGGCGCGCGGCAGCGTGTAGCGGCCGCGGCTGTCGGTGGTGTCCTGCGCTACGGCTGTGCCATCGCGCCACGCGGTGACGACGGTGCCGACGATCGGCGCACCGTCCGAGCTGACGACCCGACCGGCCACCGCCACGTAGTGGTTGCGCACGACCTCCAGGTAGCGGGTGCCGACGCCTCCGTAGGCCACTCCGTTCGTGCGCGAGATCCCGTCGGTGGCGGTGTCGGCCGCAGTGGCCTCGGCCCCCGCCAAGGGCTCGATGCCTGTGTCCTCGTTCCACTCGTTCCAGCTGGTGATCATCACCATCGGGTTGCGCGGGTCGAGCCAGCGGTCGGCGACCTGGCGCAGCATCTCGGCGAGGAACGTGCCCTCCGCCGCGCCCGGCGCCCAGGCCCTGGGGATGACGTAGTGGTCGAGCCGCGGTCGCACGCCGCGGTCGTTGTAGCCCGCGAGCACGCCCGGGACGATCGGCACCTCCCCGCCCGTCGCGTCGCGGTAGCGCTGGTAGAGCCCGTTCACGTCGGGCACGAACTCGCTCTCCGCCCCGTAGCCGGCGTGGCTCGGCCGGCCTGACTCGTAGGGGTTGTAGGACGTGATGGCGTCGAAGAGCCGGATCCGGCTCTCCTGGGGGCGGGTGGTGAACGAGGCAGGACGGCGGTCGGCCGTGACGTTCCAGAACACCTCGTCCGCGATGACGTACGGGTCGTGCCCGCGGGCCCGCCACATCTCGCGCACCTCCGCCATGGCGCCCGCCACGTCTCCGACGAGGACCCGCGTCAGGTAGAGGATGACGACCGGCCGACCGTCGACGCGCAGGTAGCTGGGGTGGCCGAAGTAGGTGTCGGCGAGCTGCGCCATGTCCTCCAGGAAGGCCTGGCGCACACCGGGCGCGTCGAGATCCGCGTAGCCGAGGGCGGGGTCGAACGACAGGTTCCAGGTCTCGTAGAAGATCGTGAAGTCGATCTCGCCGATGTTGGGCGACTGCAGGAACGCCGGGATGGCCGTCTGGTTCTCCTGGTGGGCGACGGGCCACCAGTCGAGGGTGAAGAAGTCGATGCCGTGGGCCGACGCCCACGCGATGTGCTGCTCGGCCACCGCGGGATCGGTCGAGTCGTAGAGGCCTAGCTCCGGCTGCTGGGGCGGATCGAGCTGGGCGCGCAGGGTGCCGTGGCCCCAGTTGGACGGGTACCAGTGGTAGTAGTGCGCGCCGACCAGCGGAGCGCGGGGAAGGGCCATCTCCTGCGCGGTCGGGGTTGGACGCACCGGCGCCCGATCGAGCGACCTGTCGGTCTCGCCCGCCGCGGGCCCGCACGCCGTCAGCAGCAGGCAGAGCACCGCGACGATCAGGACGCGCGGTCCACGTCCCCAGCGAGCGGCCACCGCGCCACGGTAATCGCAGCGCTCCTCCCTCTCCGACCGGGGGCGGTAGCGTGCGCGCCGTGGCGGAGCGGACCTGGGGTCGGTCGTCGGTCATGTGGGCGGTGCTGAGCATCGCGGGCCTTGCCGCGTGGATCGGGGGCGTGGTCGCCGTCGCCATGGGCAACGACGACCCGTCGGACCCAGCCCCGATCCTGCGAGCGTTCGCCATCGGTGGCGGCGCCTTCTTCGCCATGGTCGTCGTGGTCGCCGCGATCCAGGGGCGGAGCGGCGACCTGAAGCTCGACGTCGACCTCTACCGACGGCTGGCGATCGAGGAGACGACCGACGCGTCCCTCCGCCAGGCCAGGCGCGGCACCCGCCGCCACGTGCGCGCCTACATGGCGTTCGGCGGCGTGGCGACAGGCCTCGCACTCACCGCCATCGGCCTCGGCCCCGACGGGCCCTACGAGGCGCTCTACGGGGCGGCGGTCGTGGTCGTGGTGGCGTGGGCGATCTACGGCGCCTACGCCATGCGGTCAGCGTTCGGCACCGCGTCGACGGTGCTCCGCCCGCTGGGCCTGCAGGTCACCGGGATCCCCCGCTGGGTGCCGCGCGCCTACGGCAGCTCGGGGTTCCTGGTCGGCGCCACCACGATGACCGGCACCCGACACGGCCGCCGCGTGTCGATCACGCAAGACACGGACAGCGCGGTCACCGCGGTCGGGGGCAGCTTCGGCGAGCACACGATCAGTGCGGCCGATCGGCTGGCGGCGCTCACCGGCGGTCGCAGACGAGACTGGCGCAAGGTGCAGGCGACAGCGGGCGATGGCGGGCTCGTGGTCCGCCGCCGGGGCAACGGTGCCGGACGCTGGATCCTCCAGGACCTGCTGCTCGCCGAGCGCCTCGCCGACGAGTGGACCGTCGCGCCCTGAGCCCCGATCGCTCAGTCGTCGAGCAACGACATGGCCCGCTCCCGGCAGGCGCTGCCGTGGGCTCGCAGGCGCGCCGCCCCGTGCTCGTCGCCCATGAGCTCCGCCGTCTCGGCCAGGGAATCGAACCGCTCCGCAGTGCGCGTCAGCTCGAGGAAGTCGGTGCGCACGTCGTCGGCGTCGAGCTTCCGCTCCGTCACGTGCCGCAGAAGGTCTGGTAGCCGACGAGCCCGTCGGGCGACGGATCGGCGAAGGGCTCCCAGCCCGGCCGCTCGTGAAAGGGCCGCGTGACCGCGTCGAGGAGCAGGTGGAAGGGCGCCATGTCTCCGTCGGTGGCTGCGGCGAGCGCGTGCTCCACGAGGTGGTTGCGCGGGATGTAGACGGGGTTGGCGTGGTCCAACGACGCGGCGATCGCCTCGGAGTCGAGCGACGTCACCGTCTGGCGCTGCAGCCAGCGGGCGCACCACTCGTCGAACGCCTCCGTGGCGCCGAAGATCGTGCGTGCGGGCTCGCGGTCGCCCCGCACCACGGCGGACAGCGAGCGGAACCCGCTGGTGAAGTCGACCTGCGCGGAGTGCATCAGAGCGAGGAGGTCGTCGGCCAGCTCCGCGTCGCCGTCTCGCGCCTCGTCGCCCAGCCCGAGCTTCGCTCGCATCCCGGCAGACAGGTGCTCCCGGAACCGGTCGGGGAACGCGTGCAGCACCTCGGTGGCCGCGGCCACCGCCGAATCGACGTCGTCGTCGATCAGCGGAAGGAGAGCCTCCGCCAGGCGAGCCAGGTTCCACTGCGCGATCTGAGGTTGGTTGCCGTAGGCGTAGCGGCCGGCGTGATCGATCGAGCTGAAGACGGTCGCCGGGTCGTAGGCGTCCATGAACGCGCACGGCCCGTAGTCGATCGTCTCGCCGGAGATCGTCATGTTGTCGGTGTTCATGACGCCATGGATGAAGCCGACGAGCATCCAGCGAGCGATCAGCTGCGCCTGGAGCTCCGCGACGGCCTCGAGCAGGGCCAGGTGGGGGTTCGCCGCATCCGCGGCCTGCGGGTGGTGGCGGGCGATGGCATGGTCGGCCAGCCGGCGCAGGAGCGTCGGGTCCGGTTGAGCCGAGGCGTACTGGAAGGTGCCCACTCGCAGGTGGCTGGCGGCCACCCGGCACAGGACCGCCCCGGGGAGCATGGTCTCGCGGGCGATCTTCTCGCCGGTCGCCACGACCGCCAGCGAGCGGGTGGTGGGGACGCCGAGCGCGTGCATCGCCTCGCCCATGAGGTGCTCGCGCAGCATCGGTCCGATGGCGGCCTTGCCGTCGCCGCCCCTGGCGAAGGGCGTGCGACCCGACCCCTTCAGGTGGATGTCGCGGCGCTGACCGGAGCCGTCGACCAGCTCGCCGAGCAGCAGCGCACGACCGTCGCCGAGGCGAGGCGAGTAGCCGCCGAACTGGTGACCGGCGTAGGCCTGCGCCACGGGCTGGGCGCCTTCGGGCACGTCGTTGCCGACGAGGACGGCCACGCCGGCGGGCGTCCGCAGCGCTCCGGGGTCGAGACCCAGCTCGGCGGCGAGGTCGTCGTTGGCCACGAGCAGCTGCGGATCAGGCGCCGTCGCCGCCTGCCACGGCTCGTAGAGACCCGGCAGGTCGCGGACGAAGCTGTTGTCGAGCGGGAGCTGGAGCTGGCCGGTCACCCACCCAGGCTACGGACGGGTCGGCTGGACCGGTCAAGCCACCGGCCTTCCTGCCGATAGGGGTCAGCGGTCGAGAAGGAACATGCAGCCGGGAGGGCTCTGATGGTGGTTGTCAGGTCGGTGATGGCGTCGGATTCCTCGACGCCGGGTGCCCTCGCGCTCCTCGACGCACAGCTGAAGGCCGACCCGATCTCGCCCCACTTCGTGTTCGCGTTCTACGGCCACTCGCACGACGACCGCGAGCTCGACGAGTTCGTCGGCAAGCGCTTCCCCGGTGCGGCCGTGATCGGCGGCACCTCCTGCGCAGGTGTGATGAGCGACCACGGCCTGGGCAGCGCCGCGTCGATCGGCATGCTCCTGATCGAGGATGACAAGGGCAGCTACGGCGCTGCGGCACGCAAGCTCGGCGACGACCCCGCGGCCGCCGCGCAGGCGGCGCTGAACGGTGCCCTCGAGGCAGCCGACTCCCCCGGCGAGCTGCCGGAGCTCGTGTGGATCTACCAGGCCCCCGGCCAGGAGGAGCAGGTGGTCGAGGGGCTGCGCCGCGTGGTCGGCGACCGCTGCCCGATCATCGGTGGGAGCTCGGCGGACGACGACGTCGTCGGCCTCTGGCGCCAGCTCGGGCCCGACGGGCCCATGGAAGACGGGATCGTCGTCGGCGTGCTGTTCTCCTCCGGCGGCATCGGCACCGCGTTCCAAGGCGGCTACGAGCCGACCGGCGTCAACGGCATCGTCACCGGGCTCGGCTACGACTCGGGCGAGAGCGGCATCGTGACCACGGGGACCGGCCGCCACATAAGCGAGATAGACGGCGAGCCGGCGGCAGTGGTCTACGACCGGTGGACCGACGGATCGCTGCCCCGGGACGCCCTGCGCGACGGCGGCAACATCCTGGGGGCGACCACGATGGTGCCGCTCGGCATCAGCGAGGGGCGGATCGACGAGGTCACGCACTACCGCCTGATCCACCCCGACGCGATCACGCCCGATCAAGGGCTCACCACCTTCGCCCAGGTGGAGAAGGGCGCCCGCGTGTTCGGCATGCGCGGCGACCGGGAGCGGTTGGTGCAGCGGGTCGGCCGCGTCGCGTCCGCCGCCATCGGCTCGCTGCCCGGAGGGACCTCCGAGGTCGCCGGTGGGCTCGTCGTCTACTGCGCCGGCTGCCGCCTCGCGGTCGGCGACCGCGTCGCCGAGGTGGCCCAGACCGCCAGCGAGAGCTTCGCCGGCCAGCCCTTCCTCGGGTGCTTCACGTTCGGGGAGCAAGGCGTCCTGCTCGATCGGAACGTCCACGCCAACCTCATGATCTCGGCCATAGCCATTGGACGCTGACCGCCTGCCGGACGAGCTGGACAGCGCCGAGGCGCTGCGGGAGATGGTGCTGGCGCAGCGGCGCGAGCTCCACACCCTCCGGCGCGAGAACGGTGACATAGCGCTCCTGCTCGAGGCGCTCGACGCGCTGCTGCAGATCGAGGGCGGTGAGGACCCCTTCGCGAGCGTGTTCGCGGTGCTGCGGCCGGTCTTCCGCTACTCCGAGGCCCTCGTGCTGGTCGAGCCGGTCGAGGCCGACGCGCCCCTCGTGTGCGTGGTCGCCACGCAGCCCACGCTGGTCGACGGCACGTGGAGCTCCGACCGCCTGTTCGACAAGGTGCTGGCCGGACGGGTGACCGCCACCAGCACGAGCCGCGCGCTGGCGGCCCCCCTCGGACCGACCGGCGCGGGGGTGGTCACCTCCGACCAGCCGGCGCTCTACCTGCCGCTCGGGCTGCGTCGCCACCGCGGGATGATGGTCCTGCTGCGGGGCGAGGGCGACGAGGGGTTCGACCGCCGGGACATCGAGCTCGGTCGCAAGTTCTCGCTCCTCGCATCGCACGCGCTGGCCGCCCTGTCGGCCAACCGCAGCGAGAGCGAGCGCAAGCGGCTGCACCAGCTGACCGAGCAGCTCGAGGCGGCCCAGGCCACCCTCACCCACCGCGCCAACCACGACATGCTCACCGGGCTGCCCAACCGCGCCTACTTCGAGGAGCGGGTCACCTCGGCACTGCGCTCCGCCAGCGACCGGCGCCTCGCGCTCGCCTTCATCGACCTCGACGGCTTCAAGCAGGTGAACGACCGCTACGGGCACGAGGTCGGCGACGAGCTGCTCTCACAGATGTCCGAGCGGATCCTCGGACTGGTGCGATCCACCGATGTGCTGGCCAGGATCAGCGGCGACGAGTTCGTGCTCCTGCTCAACCCAGTCGTCGACGATGCCTCGCTCGACGGCGTCATCGAGCGCATCCTGCGTGCCCTGAAGGAGCCGTTCACCATCGCCGGCGTCCGCATCGCGATGTCGGCCTCGATCGGCATCGCGACCTACCCGGAGCACGGCACCACCTACCAGCAGCTGCAGCGGAACGCCGACGTCGCCATGTACAGCGCGAAGTCGCGAGCCAAGGGCAGCTCGGCGCTCTTCGACGCGTCGCTCGGGCTGGCGGTGGCCGAGCGAGCCGAGCGCGAGCAGCTGGTGAGGCGGGCGGTCGCCGAGCGCCGCTTCCGCCCGGTGCTCCAGCCCCTCGTGGGGCTGCGAACGATGGACGTCTACGGCTTCGAGGTGCTCGCACGCCTCGAGGACGAGCGCGGCACGCTGCACCCGCCGAGCGGCTTCATCGGCCTCGCCGGCGAGCTCGGCTTCCTCGACTCCATCACCCTCATGCTGCTCGACGAGGTCATCGACGTGATGCCCGCGCTCGACGCGCAGTACGGCCCGGCGACGAGCATGAGCATCAACGTGTCGGCCCGCCAGGCCGTCGACGTGCCGGCGATGCGCCGCATCGTCGAGCGGTTGCAGGAGTCGGGCCGACCGGACCGGTTCGTGATCGAGGTGACCGAGGATGCGTACCTGCACGCGGGAGTGTTCCAGCGCGATGTGCAGCCGCTGCTGCACGACTCCGGGGTGCGCGTCTCGATCGACGACTTCGGTACCGGGTTCTCCTCGCTGGCCACGCTCCTCGACGTGGAGGCCCACGAGCTCAAGATCGACCGCTCCTTCGTGACCGACCTCCCCGGCCGGCCCCGCAGCCAGGTGATCTTGCGAGGCGTGGCGTCGGCCGCGAGGGCCCTCGGGATCAGCGTGGTCGCCGAGGGCGTGGAGACGGAGCAGGAGCTCCGCTACCTGCAGTCGATCCCGTCGATCCGCCGGGCCCAGGGCTTCCTGTTCGCCCGACCGGCCACGCCGACAGACCTCATCGCCACCGCCCGGGACATCCTGGAGCACTTGCGCTCGCTGCACGCGGCGAACGCCGCCCCGACCTTGCTGGCCGACGCCCGCCTGGTCTCCTGAGGCGCGACTCGGCGCGGTCGCAACCCTGAGATCGGGCGATACCGTGCCGGCGGTGAGGTGGTCGCGCAAGCGGCGAGGATGGCTCGCCGGGTGGGAGCTCGTGGCGGCCCGGCAACCCTTGTGGGCCGGGCTGGACCACGACGAGCAGCAACGCCTGCGGCCGCTGGTCGAGTGGATGATCCGCACCAAGCACTGGGAGGCAGCGCGGGGCTTCGACCTCACCCAAGAGGTGGTCGTGTCGATAGCCGTCCCGGCTGCACTGCTGATCCTCGAGATCGGCCCGCGGGCCTACCGCGACGTGCGCGCCATCATCGTCCACCCGAGCACGATCACCACGAGAGGACCGCGCGCCACCACCATCAGAGGGGTGCTCACCGACGGTCCCCGTCGGGTGCTGGGACACACCCTCGACCGGCGAGGTCCCGTCGTGATCGCCTGGGACGCGATCCAGCGCGACCTCCGCAACCGGCACCTCGGCCACAACGTGGTGATCCACGAGCTCGCCCACAAGCTCGACGCGGTCGACGGGCTCTTCGACGGCACCCCCGAGATGCGCGGCTCGTCACGCCGCGCTGAGTGGGTGAGGGTGTGCACCGCCGAGTACCTCCGGCTGCGCACCCAGATCGAGCCCGACCCGGTGCTGCGGCCCTACGCCACCGAGAACCCGAGCGAGTTCTTCGCCGTCGCCTGCGAGGCCTTCTTCGAGCAGCCGCTCGCCCTGCAGGAGCACAAGCCCGCGCTCTACGCCGTGCTCCTCGACTACTTCGGGCAGGACACCGCGGCCCGGGCCCTGCGCACCGACGCGGCGCGGCAGCCACAGCAGGCCCTCTAGCGAGGCTGCGCCTCAGCCGGCGATGAAGCGCTCGATGGTGGCGGCGAGCTCGACGGGCATGTCGCCCTGGATGCTGTGGCCGGCCTGGTCGAAGTGCTCCACCTGCGCGGCGGGCAGCACCTCCAGCAGCGCGGCTTCGTCTTCGTCGCGCAGCACGGAGTCGGGGCGCATGCCGCGAGCGAGCATGACGGGCACGTCGATCGCGGCAAGGGTCGTCTGCAGCTCGTCGTAGAGCCCCTCTCCCGGCTCACCCATCGCGGCCGCCGCCTCGCCGATCGTGGCGTCGCCGGAGAGGCGCCAGCGGGAGTGCCGCCACACCCAGCTCCCGTCGTCGAGCTGCACGGCGTTGTGGAGGATCCCCCGCCGCAGGGACGACTCGCTCCGGGTCGGGTTGAACTGCATCGTGCGCTGGAGCAGGTCGTCGAAGCTGTCGAAGGTGGGTGGACCGTTCAGGAACGCACCGATGTGGGCGGCGTGCTCGCTCTTGAGGCCGGGCAGGACGTCGACCAGCACGAGCTTGCGCACGAGCTCGGGTGCCACCCCGGCGAGAGCGATCGACGTCAGGCCACCAAGCGACATCCCCACGACTCCGTGGGCGTCCGGCGCGAGGGCGCGGACGACCTCGGCGACGTCGAGAGCGTTGTCGGTCGGCGAGGGGCGGGCGCTCGCGGTGCGGAACCCGTCGGAGTGACCGTGGCCGGGCAGGTCGATGGCGAGCAGCCGCCGCGGCCGCAGGGCCAGCGCCACCGTGTCCCAGGTGTGGGCGTTCTGCCCACCACCGTGGAGCAGCACGACCTCAGGGTCGCCCTCACCCCACACCAGCGCGCTGAGCGACCGTCCGGGTTCGACCTCGACCGCCTCGCGGCGCACGACGGGCGCTTCGTCGAACGGCAGCCCGTACTCGGCCGCGTTCTCGTGGAAGAGCCCGAGCTCGTCGTAGGCCACCCGCTCGATCGTCATGCCCGCAACCCTAGGAGCCTACGTGACTCCTCAGAGCACGGTGTGGCCGCAGACCCTGGCCGCTTCGCCGAAGAGCATCTGCTTGTGCCGTGCGATGACCTGGCGGTTCTTGGCGGCATGGGGCGTGGCCAGCTCCACGGCTCGCTCGAGCACGTCGGCCTCGGCTGCGGTGTGGTCGACGATCCCGGCCGCCAGCGCCTCGGGCGCTGTGAAGCGGCGGCCGGTGGTCAGCGCCTCAGCCGCGGTGGCCACGGACAGCCTGGAGGTGACCGCGGCGAACATCTCGTCGGTGACCGGCGTGCCGAGGTCGACCTCCGGCAGGCACCAGTAACCGCGGTCGTCTCGCATGACCCTCTGGTCGACGCAGCACGCCATCATCGCCCCGCCCGCGAACGTGTGACCGTTGAGCGCGGCCACGGTGTAGGCGGGCAGCAGCAGGAGCCGACCGAAGATGCGGTGCACCCCGTCGAGCACTGCAGGGGCGCCCGCCGGATCGGCAGCCATGCCGTCGAGGTCGAGCCCGTTCGAGAAGAAGCGCCCGTCGCCGACGATCACCACCGCCAGCGGCCCCTCGACGGCCTCGAGCTCGTCGAGCACCTCGTGCCACCTCTGCACGCTCGCCTGGTTCAACCGGTTCTCGCCATCGCGCCAGTGCACGACCGCGACGTCCCCCCGCATCTCGATGTCGATCACGCCCCAGAACCTAAG
>DATCYI010000489.1:0-2741 GCA_036570385.1 Acidimicrobiales bacterium
GTCGACTACGGCCGGTACCTGCGCTGGCGCGGTGTCCTGCCCGCTGAGCCGCCGCGACGACCTCAGCCGGCCCGACCGTCGGCGTCGGCGGCCGCGCGCTCGACCAGGTGGAAGTACGGCCTCGTGGCCTCAGCCGACAGCGCCGGAGAGATCCACCTCCCCCCGCAGCCCGACGACGCCACGTCGGTGCCGATGGCCGACGCCAAGGGCACCGTCTCCAGCTTCACCGTCGACCGCTTGGCCTACTCCCCGAGCCCGCCGATCGTGTTCGCGGTCGTCGACTTCGACGGGGGAGGCCGGCTGCCCGTCGAGCTCACAGACGTGGACGAGGACGAGGTGCGCGTCGGGGCACGGGTCGAGATGACCTTCCGCCGGCTCTTCACCGCCGACGGGATCCACAACTACTTCTGGAAGGCGACGCTCGCCGACCGGGGGAAGCGCGGGGGGGAGCGCTGATGGGGTCGCACGGCATCCGAGACCGCATCGCCATCGTGGGGATGGGCTGCACCCGCTTCGCCGAGCACTGGGACAAGGGCCTCGACGACCTGCTGCTCGAGGCGACGGGCGACGCCTTCGCCGAGGCCGGCGTCACCAAGGACGACGTCGACGCCTACTGGGTGGGCACCGCCCAGGGCGGCATGTCCGGGATGCTCCTGGCCAAGCCGTTGCAGCTCGACGGCAAGCCCGTCACCCGGGTCGAGAACATGTGCGCCACCGGCGCGGAGGCGCTCCGCCAGGCCGCCTACGCGGTGGCCTCGGGCGCGTACGACCTGGCCATGGCGGTCGGTGTCGAGAAGGTCAAGGACTCGGGCTACCAGGGCCTCAACGCTTTCCCCGTGCCCAACGACGGCACCGCCCGCAACCTCACCGCCGCGGCGATGTTCTCGATGGTCGGGCCCGCCTACGCGGACCGCTACGGGGTGTCACCCGAGGAGATGCGGGCGGTGCTCGCGCGCATCGCCTGGAAGAACCACGCCAACGGCGCTCGGAACCCCCGGGCTCAGCTGCGCCATGAGGTGTCGGTGGAGCAGATCCTCGCCATGCCCGCGGTCGCCGGTGACCTGTCGGTCTACGACTGCGCCGGCGTGGCGGACGGCGCAGCGGCAGCCATCGTGTGCCGGGCCGAGGACGCACACCGCTACACCGACTCACCGCTCTACGTGAAGGCGCTGAGCGTCGTGGCCGGCAACGGTTCGGGGCTGAACGACCCCGGCTACGACCACACCACCTTCCCCGAGGTCGCGGCCAGCGCGGCCGACGCCTACGCGCAGGCCGGCATCTCCGCCCCCCGCTCCGAGCTGGCGATGGCCGAGGTGCACGACTGCTTCACGCCCACGGAGCTCGTGCTCATGGAGGACCTCGGCTTCTGCGAACGAGGCACCGCCTGGAAGGAGGTCCAGAGCGGGGCCTTCGACCTCGACGGCGACCTGCCGGTGAACCCCGACGGCGGCCTCAAGTCGTTCGGGCACCCCGTCGGCGCCTCCGGGATCCGCATGGTGTTCGAGGCATGGCTCCAGCTCCGCGGCCAGGCTCCGCCCGAGCGCCAGATCGCCACCGTCGACAGCCGCCACCTCGCCCTCACCCACAACCTCGGCGGCTACCCGGGCGAGATGGTGAGCTTCACGTCGATCCTGGGCACGGAGGTCTCGGCCTAGCCGGCGTCGAACCCCCAACCATGCGCTGGGGGGTGCTCGTCACGGGTGGGATGTCGCTGCTGCTGGCCGTGCCGCCGGCGCGCCGGCCGCCCTCGGAACCGCCGGTGCCGACGGCGCCATCGCCGCCACGCGACAGGTCACCGCGCCCACTGCCGGCGAGCACTGGTGGTTCGCCGTCGTCTGCCCGCCGGGCACCAGCGACTGCGGCCTGGGCGAGAGCTACTCGGCGGTCACAGCGCCGATCTGGTTCCGCGCCGCGGGGTGATCAGGCCCGCGGGCAAGTGATGCCGGTTGCGTCGGTGCCCCGCAGGGCCAGGATCCGCTGCACCGCTTCGTCGAGCCGGGCCTCTGAGAGGCCGCCGGTCAGCAGCGCGACGAGGATGCCCTCGAGCAGCTCTGGGGCGCGGTCGCCCTGGTTGACGAGGGCGACGTCCGCGCCGGCGGCCAGCGCGATGGCGGGCGCCACCTCGAAGCCCCAGCGGCCGTGCACAGCTCCCATGCCCAGGGCGTCGGTGACGGCCACGCCCTCGAAGCCGCGCGAGCGGAGGAGCTCGTAGGCACCCGGTTCGAGGCTGGCCGGGAGGTCGCCCCACACCTGCGGGTAGGCGACGTGGCCGACCATCACGGTCTCCGCGCCGTCGTCGATGAGCGCCTCGAAGGGCTCGAGGTCGTCACGCACGAGCGCTGAGCGCGTCGAGCGATCGACGGTGACGCCGAGGTGAGGGTCGCCGTCGCCGCCGTGGCCGGGGAAGTGCTTGAGGGTCACCGCGATGCCCTCGTCGCGCAGGCCGTCGGCGAACGCGGCCGCCGCTGCGGCCACCTCGTCGGGGTCGTCGCCGAAGGAGCGGTCGCCGATCACCCCGTCCCACGGGCCGCCGTCGAGGTCGACGACCGGGGCGAAGATCCAGTCGATGTCGAGGTCGCGCAGACGCTCGCCGAGCTCGGCGCCCGCCTCCTCGGCTGCCTCGGGACCCGACTGGCCGAGGCGCCTGGCTGACGGGGTGCGGTCGCCCAGCTCGCGCAGCGATGTGACCCGTCCGCCCTCCTCGTCGACGGCCACCAGCAGGTCGTCGCCCAGCCGCTCGC
>DATCYI010000490.1:0-3322 GCA_036570385.1 Acidimicrobiales bacterium
CCCAGCGGGCCCGCAGGACCCCACCGGGCGCGGTCGAGAGGCGCAGCGGGAGCAGCTCCGCCGTGTCGGCCGGGAGGGGGCGCACCGTGCGCTCGGGCCCGTCGGTGCTCTCCAGCCCGGAGGCGTCGATGGCCTCGACCCGGAGGTGGTGCTCGGTGTCGGCCGGGAGGCCCTCGAGCACGGTCTCGCGCTGGGCGCCGGGCACCTGTCGCACGAGGGTGCCGTCTCGGTAGACGCGGTAGCCGACCACGCCGCGGTCGTCGGTGGCTGCGGGCCACGCGACGCGGATCGATGTGGTGCCGACGTCGCCGGGGCCCACTGTCAGCTCCGCGCCGGCCGGCCAGGTCGGAGGGGTGGTGCCCAGGAGACGGCCGATCACCGCTTGGGTGGAGTCACCGTCGCTGCCGGGCACGAGGTCGGCCGAAGACGTGTCGAGCACCACGATGCCGGCGTCGTCGCTGGCATCAGCGCGGTCGACGCCGCTGTTCGCGGGCTGACCGTTCGGCGTCTCGGACACGAGCGTCAGCAAGCCGCTCGCGAGATCCAGCAGCCAGGCCTGCTCCTCGCGGTCCTCGGGCTCCGGGCCCTGGGCCACGAAGGCCAAGGAGCCGGCCGAGGGGCTGAGGTCGATGTCGATCACGCCGTCGCCGCCGATGGTGCGGCCGGGACCGAAGGGTTCGATCGCTTCGTCGACGATCGCTCCTAGGTCGGAGCGGTCGAGGAGGCGCGGGAGCGCCACGTCGCGCTCATCCGAGTGCTCGATGCGGGCGTAGGCGATCCTCGATCCGTGCTCGTCGATCGACGGCACCGGGATGGTCCAGGAGACCCAGCGGTCGCCGCCGGGACGCACCATCGGCTGCTCGGAGTCGAGCTGTCCGCTGGCGAGGTCGAGCACGCGCAGGGTCCAGCCATCCCCCTCGGTCTGGGCCCAGGCGAGGGTCGACGCGTCAGCGCTCAGAGCCGGCGCCGTGAGCCCGCGGGAGGTCACGACCTGCTCGTGGCTGAGGATCTCGCCCGAGGGCGCTAGTCGCGCCAGCCAGAGGTCGTTGGTGGCCTCGGTCGCCTCCTCCGTGAGGTAGGCGATGGTGAGCCCGTCGGCGCTGATGGCGAGCTGGGCCCCGCGCCACGGGGCCACCTGGCCCTCGGCAAGAGGGAGGCGCACGACCGTGTCGGTGGACCGGAGGTGCACGAACACCTCGTGCTCGTCGCTGACCTTGGTGGGATCGAGGTTGGAGGCCGACGACCAGAAGGCCGAGGTGGAGCCGTCGCGGCTGAGCACCGGCTGCTCCATGAGGTAGCCATCGGGGTACCCGCCTGACGGCGCCTCGAGGATCTCGACGGAGCCGTCGGCGTTCGCGTAGGCGATGGTCTGGGACGACTCGGAGCCTCCGCAGATCTCCTCGCACTCCTCGGACTCGCCCGGCGGCGGATCCTCTGATCCAGGCGTCGTGACCTCGACGAAGGCCGCCACCACCTTGCCGTCTCCGCTCACCGCGGGGCCGTATGAGTACCCGCTCTCGGGCTCCCCGAGCTGCGTGGGGAACAGCTCGAACGCGTAGGTGCTGACGGATGGCTCACCCATCGCCATGTCGACGGTGATCACCGCGGCCGGATCTTGCACGTCAGCCTCCGCCACCGCCTTGCCCCACGACGCCGGGTTGTTCTGGGGCGGTGACGCCACGAGGCGCCAGCGACCAGGCGAGAGCCGGAAGGCGTAGCGGCCATCGGGTTCGGACGAGTACCAGGTCTGGTCGTCCGGCCCGGACTGGCCGTCGAGCGGGTACGCCTCGATGGTGAGACCGCCCACCGGGGCGCCGTCGGGTGAGGTCAGGGTGCCCCGCACGTTCGAGGGCAGGAACTGCAGGTCGCGCTCGAAGGGGACGGTCTCGATCTCGAAGTCGATGTCGGTCCAGAGGTACTCGAGCGTGGCGGTGAGGGGCGCTATGGACGCACCGACCGTGCCCGTGGGCACCACGAAGCCGTAGCGGCCGCTGTCGTCGGACTCCCCGAAGTGGAGCTCGCCCTCCGAGTCGTAGACGGACACCCAGGCGTGGGGCACGGGCATGCCTTCGGGGGAGAGCACGAGCCCTGAGAGGGTCGGTTCCCGCAACGTCACGCTCTGGAGGAGAGGTGCGTCCTTCGTGTGCTCGGCTCCGACCACCACCTCCGCTTCCTCGAGGACGAGCGAGCGCGGGTTGTCGGTGGCTGATGGGTGGGCGGTGAGCTTGTAGGCGCCAGGCGCCACCGCGAAGCCGAAGGTGCCATCGCCGCTGGTGGTCACCTCGCCGCCGGGCACCGAGTCGTCGGCGGCGGTGGTGAGCACGACGCGCACCCCGCCCAGCGCCACACCGTCACCAGGTGACAGCACCGACCCGGTGAGGTTGGGCTTGTCGAGCTGGATGTCGAAGGTGGTGACGCCGTCGCCTTCGACGGCCAACGGTCGACGGGTGGTGACGTGGCGCTCGGCGTCGAGCGCGGCCGGGTCAGCGACGATGAAGTGGTCGCCGGCCTCGAGGGCGAACCGGTAGGAGCCGTCGTCATAGGTGCGCGCCGCCACCATGGGTTCGGAGGAGCTGCCACCGGTCCAGACGGAGATCGGTGCATCGGCCACGGGCGTCGAGTCGGAGTAGGTCACGTGCCCGCGGACGTTGCCGACCGCGAGGTCCACGTCGACGACCACCTGCTCGCGGTGAGGAACCTCGACGGACACCTCGGCCGGCGCCAGCAGCTCAGGGTCGTCCTTCGGCGGAAGGGCGCGCAGCACGTACTCGCCGGGCGGCACGTCGAGGTGGAAGGCCCCGCCGCTGCCCGATGTGGCGGTGGCGAGGGGCAGCGCACCGGCTGGCCCGCCATGGGGGTGCAACTCGAGGGCGACCCCGCTGACGCCGTCGCCCGCCGGGTCGAGGACCGAGCCGCTCACCGCAGCAGGAGATCCCGGGGCCGCGGCAGCTGCAGCAGCCGTGGGGAGCCCGGCGACGAGAACACAGAACACGAGAACCACGGCGACACAGAGTCGCCGCGCGGAAACCAGCCCGCAGTACACGATGCCCATCCTTGTTAGGGGTCGTGTAGCGAGGGTTCCCGTGCCCTAGCTACTCACTCAAACAGCCGGGGGAACGTACAACGACGAATCCCAGCTCGTCACGCATTTTCTTCGAGATGCCTGAGATTCCGGCGATCCCGTTGCAACGAACGGTTGTGTTCTTTGCATTCGTGCGCGACAATCCGGACAATGCCCGCCGAAGTGCTCGCCCTCCCGCTGCTCACCGAGCGCCTGCCGCTGCCACCTTCGCCGTCGCTCGACCCGCTGCTCGACGCGGCC
>DATCYI010000491.1:0-5477 GCA_036570385.1 Acidimicrobiales bacterium
GAGCGCCAGGTCGGCGCCGGGCTCGACGGTCTTCACGCCGCCGGCCACAACGGTGTGGACGTCGAGCTCGTGGAAGCTGAGCTTCACGTGCTGCTGGAGCACGGCCAGCACCAACGCCAGCCGGCCGCTGTCGAGGCCCTGGGCGGAGCGCCGGGGCGTGGGGATGTGCGAGCTGGCCACGAGGGCCTGCACCTCGACCAGCAGCGGGCGGTGACCGTCGAGCACCGGCGCCACGACCGACCCGGCTGTGCCGGGGCGCCGGTCGGCCAGGAACAGCGCCGACGGGTCGGGCACGCTGGCCAGCCCACGGTCGGTCATCTCGAACAGGCCGAGCTCGTCGGTGGAGCCGAAGCGGTGCTTGGTGGCCCGCAGCAGGCGCAGCGCGTGGTGCCGCTCCCCCTCGAACGCGAGGACGGTGTCGACGAGGTGCTCGAGCACGCGGGGGCCGGCGAGCCCTCCGTCCTTGGTGACGTGGCCGACCAGCACCGAGGCCATGGCGCGGCTCTTCGACGCCCGCACGAGCCGGTGGGCGCACTCCCGGACCTGCGCGACGGAGCCCGGCGCAGAGGAGAGCGCTGGGTCGAACACCGTCTGGATGGAGTCGACCGCGACGACGTCGGGCTTCACCTCGTCGATGTGGGCCAGCACGTGGGGCAGCGAGGTTTCGGCCACCAGCCAGAGGTTCGGCGGCAGCGCGGCGAGCCGCTCGGCCCGCAGGCGCACCTGCTGCGCCGACTCCTCCGCTGTGACGTAGAGGCAGCGGTGGCCGTCCTTGGCCAGGCCGGCGAGCGCCTGCAGGAGGAGGGTGGACTTGCCGATGCCCGGCTCCCCGCCGAGCAGCGTGACCGATCCCGGCACCAGCCCGCCCTGCAGGACGCGATCGAGCTCGCCCAGGTGCGACGGCGACGCGGCCCAGGCCTCCATGTCGACCTCGGAGATCGGAAGGGGCGTGCCGGCCCCCTCGCCGAGCGATTCGTCACGACCCGCCACAGCGGGCCGCTCGACCTCCTCGACGAGGGAGCTCCACGCCTCGCAGGCCGGGCAGCGGCCGGCCCACTTGGGCTCGACGGCACCGCACTCGCTGCAGCGGTAGATGGTTCTCGTGCGGGCCATGAGGCGAACCTAGACAGCCCCTGTGACAACGGTGTACGGGAACACCTGTTCGACCCTAGTCGAACGGATGCGGCTCGGGGCGACCAGGCTCTCAGCCGGACTACCTTCGCCGACGATGGCACCGCGAACGGATTGGAACCCCGTGCTGCGCGCCGAGATGGACGAGCCCTACTGGCCCGAGCTGCAGCGCTTCGTGGCCGAGGAGCGCGCCAGCGGGCCGGTCTACCCGGAGCACGACGAGGTGTTCGCGGCGCTCCACCTCACCCCCTACGCCGAGGTGAAGGTGCTGATCCTCGGCCAGGACCCGTACCACGGGCCGGGCCAGGCCCACGGCCTCTGCTTCTCGGTGCGGCCGGGGGTGCCGCGTCCGCCGTCGCTGCAGAACATCATGAAGGAGCTGCGCGACGACCTCGGGATCGACCCGCCCGACCACGGCTGCCTCGATGCGTGGTCGCGGCAGGGCGTGCTGCTGCTCAACGCCACGCTCACGGTCAGGGCTCGGCAGGCCGCCTCGCACCAGGGCAAGGGCTGGGAGCGCTTCACGGACGCCGTCATCAGAGCCGTCAACGACAAGCCCGAGCGCGTCGTGTTCATCCTCTGGGGCGCATCGGCGCGCAAGAAGAAGGGGCTGGTCGACCAGAGCCGCCACGTGGTGATCGAGTCCGCGCACCCCTCGCCGCTGTCGGCCCACAACGGCTTCTTCGGCAGCCGCCCGTTCTCGCGTGCGAACGAGGCGCTCGTCGCCGCCGGGCGCCAGCCGGTCGACTGGCGCCTCCCGCCGCGCTGAGCATCCGGCCGGGTTCTACCGTGCTGGCCATGAGCTGGCTCCCTGACGACTTCCAGCACCCCGAGCTCGTCGAGCTGCCGACCGGGCAGCACCTGC
Source organism: Acidimicrobiales bacterium (assembly GCA_036570385.1). Classification (GTDB taxonomy): domain Bacteria; phylum Actinomycetota; class Acidimicrobiia; order Acidimicrobiales; family VFJN01; genus VFJN01. The sequence goes on from DATCYI010000491.1 coordinate 1,997, forward strand.
GCCCGATCCGGGCGAGCGACGCCGAGATCGACCTCCCGGCCGTCATGGGTTCGCGCGACCGCCTGTTCTCGATCTACGGCGAGGCCTGGGGTGGCTGGCCGCCCGCGGCGATGACCCTCGAGCAGGACCGAGACGACCTCGCCCACCACGAGCGCGAGATCGCCGCCCACGAGTCGTTCAACTACGCGCTGCTCGACGCCGCGGAGGCCGAGCTCCTGGGCTGCGTGTACATCGACCCGCCACGCGACCCCGACGTCGACGGCGAGGCGGCCGTGTCGTGGTGGGTGGTCGACGCCCTCGTCGGCTCACCGGTGGAGCGAGCCCTCGACGATCTGGTGCCGCGCTGGCTCGCCGACTCCTGGCCCTTCGAGCGGTGGCGCGTCGGCGTCTGATCCGATGGCCAGCGCCGGGGGCCAAGGGCGTGAGTAGGGTCCCGGCCCATGCGCGCAGTCGTGTTGAACGGGGCCCGGGACGTGAGCGTCGAGGAGGTGCCCGACGCGGTGGTGCCCGGCCCTGACGGGCTGCTGCTCAAGGTCGAGCGCACCGCGATCTGCGGGTCGGACCTGCACCTCTACCACGGACCCATGACCATCCCCGGCGTGCACCTGGGTCACGAGTTCGTCGGCACCGTGGAGGACGTCGGAGCCGGCGTGCGCACCGTGGCCAAGGGCGACCGGGTGCTGGTGTCGGGCGTCATCGGCTGCGGCCACTGCCCGGAGTGCCGCGCCGGCGACATCGTCGTGTGCCGCAACGCCGGCACGAAGGTGTTCGGCACGTCGACCGACCTCCACGGCGGCCAAGCCGAGGCGGTCGCCGTGCCCGCCGCCGACGGAGCCGTGGTGCGCATCCCCGAGGGCATCACCGACGAGCAGGCAGTGCTCCTCACCGACATCCTCCCCACCGGCTACCTCGGTGCGCAGCGCGCCGACATCACGCCCGGCGACGTCGTCGCCGTGTTCGGGCTCGGACCCGTCGGCGTGTTCGCGCTCCAGTGCGCGCAGCTCTACGGGCCCTCGCGGATCTTCGCGGTCGACGTCGTGCCCGACCGCCTGGCGCGCGCCGCCGAGCTCGGCGCCGAGCCCATCGACGCAACCGACGGCAACGCCGTCGCGAAGATCATGGAGGCCACCGGCGGCCGCGGCGCGGAGGCCGTGATCGAGGCCGTCGGCGCCGACGCCACGATCAACGACGCCATCATGAGCGCCGCTCCGGGCGGCACGGTGTCGGTGATCGGCGTCAGCATGAACTTCGGCCTCCCCATGCCGATGCCGGTGCTGCTGTTCAAGCGCCTCACCTTCCGGGTGACCCTGGCGTCGATCCCCACCACCTGGGGCGCCCTGTTCCCCCTGGTCGCCAGCGGGAAGCTGCACCCCGAAGACGTCTTCACCCACCGCCTCGGGCTGTCCGACGCAGCAGAGGGCTACCGCATCTTCGATGCGCGCGAGGACGGCGTCCTCAAGGTCCTGCTCGACCCTTCCGCCTGAACCCTGCGGCTACGGTCGCCCGGCATGGCGACCCAGTCGGAACGAGCGGTCGGGATCGATGCCCTGGCGGCGATCGTCGGGCCGCAGAACGTGCTCACAGGCGAGGGCATCCCAGAGGAGCTCACCCACGACGAGGCGCTGACCGGAGTGCCCACGGTGCCGCGTGCAGTGGTGCGGCCGGGCACGACCGAGGAGACCGCGGCGGTGGTCACCTGGGCGAGCGAGCAGGGCGTGCCGGTCACGGCACGCGGCTCGGGCACCGGGCTGTCCGGGGCCTGCATCCCGCAGGCCGATGGGATCGTCGTGTCCTTCGAGCGCATGGCCGACATCGTCGAGCTCGACCTCGACAACCACGTGGCCGTCGTGCAGCCGGGGGTGACCCTCCACGAGCTCGACGAGGCCACCAAGGCTGTCGGCCTCGTGTACCCGGTGTTCCCCGGCGAGAGCTCGGCCAGCTTGGGCGGCAACGTCGCCACCAACGCCGGCGGCATGCGGGCGGTGCGCTACGGCGTCACCCGCCACCAGGTCCTCGGCCTCACGGCCGTGCTCGGCACCGGCGAGGTGATGCGCACCGGCGGCAAGTTCGTGAAGGCGACGTCGGGCTACGACCTCACGCAGCTCATCATCGGTTCCGAGGGAACGCTCGCGCTGGCCACCGAGGCGATCCTCAAGCTGCACCCGCGCCTCACCCACGGCGCCACGATCCTCGTGCCGTTCCGCACCCTCGAGGAGGTGGCGGCCGCCGTGCCCCGCATCGTCGGCTCGGGCCTGTCCCCCACCATCCTCGAGTACATCGACTTCATCACCATGTCCGCCATCACGGCCAGCGCCGGCTTGGAGCTGGGCGTGGCCGGCGAGGTCAAGGACGCGGCCATGGCCTACCTCGTGGTCGTGCTCGAGAACCGCAGCGAGGGACGGGTCGAGGAGGACACCGCCGAGCTGGCCGGTCTCGTGCACGACCTCGGCGCGCTCGATGTGTACGTGCTGCCCACCGCGGCCGGCGCGTCGCTCATCGACGCTCGCGAGAAGGCCTTCTGGACCGCGAAGGCCATGAACGCCGACGACATCATCGACCTCGTGGTCCCGCGGGCGGCGATCCCGCAGTACCTCGTACGGGTCCAGGAGGTCGCGGCGCCGACCGGCTCCCTGGTGGTGGGCTGCGGCCACGCCGGCGACGGCAACGTGCACCTCTCGGTGTTCCAGCCCGACGCCGTGGTGCGGCACCAGCTAGTAGGCGACATCCTGCGAGCCGGAGTCGACCTCGGCGGCGCGGTGTCGGGCGAGCACGGCATCGGCACCGCCAAGAAGGCGTACCTGGCCGCGGTGGAGGACCCGGCCAAGCTCGAGCTCATGCGCCGCATCAAGTCGGCGTTCGACCCGGCCGGCGTCCTCAACCCCGGCGTCATCTTCGACTGACAGGAAGCTGGAAGCACCAATGAACGGCGCGTCTGCTCTCATCCGCACGCTCGTCGACGCCGGCGTCGACGTCTGCTTCATGAACCCCGGCACCTCGGAGATGCACTTCGTCGCCGCGCTCGACGACGTGCCGGAGATGCGCGGGGTGCTCGCCCTGTTCGAGGGCGTCGCCACCGGCGCGGCCGACGGCTACGCCCGCATCGCCGAGCGGCCAGCGGCCACCTTGCTGCACCTGGGGCCGGGGCTGGGCAACGGCCTGGCCAACCTGCACAACGCCCGCAAGGGGCACACGCCGGTCGTCAACATCGTCGGCGACCACGCCACGTACCACAAGCAGTTCGATGCACAGCTCGAGTCGGACATCGAGACCGTCGCCCGCAACGTCTCCAGCTGGATCCGGTTCTCCGACAGCACCGAGGCGCTGGCCTCGGACGCCGCCGAGGCGGTCGCGGCAGCCGTCGGCCCGCCCGGTCAGGTGGCGACGCTGATCCTGCCGGCCGACGTCAGCTGGTCGGAGGGCGCCGAGCCGGCAGCGCCGGTGAGCACTGGCACCGCCGCTCCCGCCGTCGACGAGACCTTGG
>DATCYI010000492.1:0-2695 GCA_036570385.1 Acidimicrobiales bacterium
GCCACCGCCAGCGCGTTGCTCACGTTGAAGCGCCCACCCAGGGGCAGCTCGATGGTCACGTCGCGCCAGCGGAACCGGCTGCGGTCAGGGGCGACCTCTAGATCCGTGGCGTCCAGCAGGGAGTAGCCCTCAGTGGGCACGAGCGAGCGCCGCGCCAGCTCGGCTCCGCGTGGGTCGTCGAGGTTCACGACAGCGCGGTCGGTGTAGGCCGCGGTGAAGAGCATGGCCTTGGCCTCGAAGTAGTCGTCGAGGTCGCGATGGAAGTCGAGGTGGTCGTGGGAGAGGTTCGTGAACACGGTGACGGCGAAGTGGGTGCCGCGCACGCGGCCGAGGGTGAGGGCGTGAGACGACACCTCCATCGACACGGCCTGGCGGCCCGCCGCGACCTCAGCCGCGAGGAGGGCCTGGAGCTCGGGCGCCTCCGGGGTGGTGCGAGGACCGCTGAGGGTGCCGATGACCGCGGTGGGCCAGCCGTGGTGCTCGAGCACGGAGGCCAACAGGTGCGTGGTGGTCGTCTTGCCGCTGGTGCCGGTGACGCCGACGACGGGGACGCGCCGCGAGGGGCGGCCCCAGAAGGTCGCTGCGAGGGGGCCCATGGCCCCGCGCACGGAGGTGACCTGCAACTGGGGCACCGCCACGTCGACCGGCCGCTCGACCAGGAGCGCCACCGCGCCGCGCTCCACCGCGTCTGCCGCGAGGTCGTGGCCATCCACCCGCGCTCCGGGCACGCAGCAGAAGAGCGCTCCGGGGGTGACCGCCCGGGTGTCGTGGACGACGGCCGCGATCTCGAGCTGACCGGCGCTCTCGGGGGTCAGCACGAGGGTGAGGTCTTCGGTGTCGGCCAGGAGGTTGTCCAGCCGCACGACTACCCCCCGTCGATGGAGTCGGACTCGTCGCGGCCCACCGTGGTGGAGGTCGACGGGTCGTCCTCGTCTGCCGAGGCCGCGCCGGGCTCCGTGGTCGAGGTGGTGGTGGCCGGGCTGGAGCGGCGCAGGCCGTCGTCCTCGTCCTCGAGGCGGGCCTCTGCCTCCGCGGCTGCCGTCTCCGGAGCTGGCGCCCGCTCGACGAGCGGCGGCGGCACCCGGAACAGCCGCAGCGCGTACTGCGCTAGGTCGGCGAACACCGGAGCGGCGACGGAGCCGCCGAAGATGTCGGAGCTGGCCGGCTCGTCGATCACGACGATGATCGACAGCTCGGGACGCTCGGCGGGCACGAACCCGGCGAAGGTGGCCACGTACTCGAAGGCGCCGTTCTCGTTGCGGTAGCCGCCGTCGGGCTGCGGCTTGCGGGCCGTGCCCGTCTTGCCGGCCACGGTGTAGCCGGTGATCCCGCCTCGTGTGCCGGTGCCCTCTGCCACCACCTCGGCCATCATGTCGCGCATGCGGGCGGCGGTGCTCTCCGACACGACCCGGCGCTCCTCGCCTGAGACGACGGGATTGCGGCTGCCGTCCGCGCCGACGGTCTCGAGCACCAGCTTCGGCGGGACGTAGACGCCGTCGTTGGCGATGACGTTGTAGGCCTCGAGCATCTGCAGCGCGGTCACCGAGATGCCCTGGCCGATGGGGATGGAGCCCATGGAGGTGCCGCTGTAGTCGTCGGTGTCGCGCATGATCCCGGCCGACTCGTTGGGGAAGTCGAGCGCGGTCTTCGCTCCGAACCCGAAGCGCCGGAGGTAGTCGTCGAGCCGCTCCTTGCCCAGCATCTGCGCCAGCTTGATCGTGCCGATGTTCGACGACTCGGCGAGGATGCGGGTGACCGAGTACGGCTCGGTGGGGTGCTCGTGGGAGTCCTTGAACAGGTGATCGCTGACCTGCAGCTGGGCGGGGACCACCATCTCGGTGCTCGGAGCGACGAGGCCCTCCTCCAGCGCCGCGGCCACCGTGATCACCTTGTTGACCGATCCGGGCTCGAAGACTGTCGTGGCGGCCCGGTTGTTGCCGACGGCGATGACCTCGCCCGTCTCGTCGTCCACGCAGAGGTTGGCCAGGGCGAGGATCTCGCCGCTGCCTGGCCGAGACACGATGGCGGTGCCGCACTCGGCTCCCTTGGCTGTGATCTGCGCGGCCAGGGCCCGCTCGGTCTCGTACTGCATCGATCGATCGATCGTGAGCACCAGGTCGTCACCGCGCTGGGCGCGCTCGAGCTGGCGCTCCCCCGCCGGGATGGTGCGACCCTCGGGGTCCTTCTCGATGACCAGCTCACCAGGCTCACCGGTGAGGAGGTCGTCGTACTGGGCCTCCAACCCGGTTATGCCCATGCCGTCGACGTCGACGGAGCCGAGCACGGAGCGGGCCAGGTCGTCTGCGGGCTCCACCCGCTCGGGCTCGTCGATGAACAGGAGTCCCGGCAGGCTGAGCTCCTCGATCGCAGTGGCGGTCGCGTCGTCGACCCGGCGCGCCACGTAGGCGAACCGGGAGTCGGGATCGCCGAGGCGCGCGGTCAGCTCGCTGGCCTCGGTGGCGTCGAGCGCGAGGATGGGGGTGAGCGCCGCGACGGTGGCCGACGGATCGTCGATCAGCTTCGGGTCGGCCACGATCGTGCGAGCAGGCATGCTCACCGCCAGATCGTTTCCGTTGCGATCGAAGATCGATCCGCGGTCGGCGGGCAGCGAGATGCTCTGGAACCGCTGGGACGCACCGAAGGCCGCGTACTCGTCGCCGCCGAGCGCCTGCACCTGGACCAGGCGGGCGGCGAT
>DATCYI010000493.1:0-4662 GCA_036570385.1 Acidimicrobiales bacterium
TCGGTCAGGCGCGGGAGGCGATCAGCGCCGCTTGCTCGTCGAGGCGAGGCAGCACCACGTCGCGCGGGGCGCTCGGGATGCGGAACACGCACTCAGTGACGCCGATGCTCTCGAAGTGGTCGAGCTTGCCGGGATCGGGGATCGAGCCGAAGGGAACGATCTCGAGGGTCGCGGGATCACGACCGGCGGCGGCCACGACGTCGCGCAGGCGGGGTATCGCCTCGGTCAGCCCGCCTCCGCCGACGGGTATCCACCCGTCTCCGTAGTCGGCGATGTGCTCGAACAGCTTCGGCCCAGCCTGGCCTCCGTGGAGCACCGGCACGCGGGGCCTGCCGTCGGCACCGACCTGGACCGGCTTCGGCCAGGCCCACGAGGGCCCGAAGCTCACGTGCTCGCCCTCGAAGGCCGCCTCGTCGTCGGCCCAGAGCGCCTGCATGGCCAGGACCCGCTCCCGTGCGACCGCTCGCCGCGCTCCCATCGACACCCCGTGGTGCTCGAGCTCGTCCTCGTTCCACCCGAACCCGACCCCGAGCGCCGCCCGCCCGCCGCTCATGTGGTCGAGGGTCGCCACCGCCTTCGCCGTGACGATCGGCTCCCGCTGCGCCGGCAGGAGGATGCCCGTGCCGAGGCGCAGCGACTTCGTCGCCGAGGCTGCTGCGGCCAGGGCCACGAGCGGGTCGAGGCTGCGGCGGTACTCCTCGGGCAGCACGTCCTGCCCTCCCGGGGGAGGCGTCCGGCGGCTGGCGGGGATGTGGGTGTGCTCGGGCAGCCAGAGCGACTGGAGGCCGCGGGCCTCCGCCTCGCGAGCCAGCTCCACGACATCCATGCTCAGGTCGGTGGCGAACATCGTCACGCCGTAGCGCATGAGCGCTCCGATCGGTCGGGGTTTCTGATGGGTCGTCAGATCCTGCCAGACTTCGGCCATGAGCGGCATCTGCGAGGGACGCGTCGTGATCGTGACCGGCGCCGGACGGGGGTTGGGCCGGGCCCATGCGCTCGAGCTGGCCCGCCAGGGCGCCCGGGTGGTGGTCAACGACCTCGGCTGCGAGCTCGACGGGACCGGGGGCGGCAGCGGACCTGCCGGCGAGGTGGTCGACGAGATCCGCGGCGCGGGTGGCGAGGCGGTGGCCAACGGGGGTGACGTCGCCAGCTTCGAGGATGCGGCCGCCATGGTGCGCTCGGCCATCGACGCCTTCGGTGGGCTCGACGCGGTGGTCAACAACGCCGGGTTCGTGCGCGACCGCATGTTCGCCAACGTGGCCGAGGACGAGTGGGACGCCGTGGTGCGCGTGCACCTGAAGGGGCACTTCGCCGTCGCCCGCCACGCCGCCGCCCACTGGCGCGACGAAGCGAAGGCCGGCCGGCCGGTGGCGGCGCGCATCATCAACACCAGCTCGGGAGCCGGCATCCTGGGCTCGATCGGGCAGGCCGCCTACTCGGCGGCCAAGGCCGGCATCGCCACCCTCACCCTGGTGCAGGCCGCCGAGCTCGGCCGCTACGGCGTCACCGCCAACGCGCTGTGCCCCGCGGCTCGCACCCGGATGACCGAGGGCGTGTTCACGGAGATGATGGCGCGGCCCGACGAGCCCGCCGCCTTCGACGCCATGGCCCCCGAGAACGTGTCGCCGCTCGTCGCCTGGCTGGCGTCGGCGCAGTCGAGCCACGTGACCGGGCGGGTGTTCGAGGTCGAGGCCGGCAAGGTCGGCCTCGCGAACGGCTGGCAGCACGGGCCCGAGCGCGACAAGGGCGCCCGCTGGGAGGCGGCCGAGCTCGGCGCCGTGGTCGACGAGCTGCTCATCGAGGCGCCTGCTCCGGCACCCGTCTACGGCGCCTGACCCGGACCTGAGCCGCTCATCGGGGCTCAGTCGTTCTCGAAGGCGACCAGCGGCAGGTAGAACCAGCTCCAGGTTCCGACGGCGGCCACGAGGATCGTGACGGCCACCGCCCAGCCGGTGCCGAGCACCAGCGACGACACGAGGTAGGCCACGGCGGTGATGGCGACCGTGAACGCGAGGGTGCCGATGACCGACAGGCGCACGGCGACCTTCAGGTGCCGGGTGGAGCGGCGGGCGATGCCGCTGGAGTCATGGGAGCGGAGGCGCTGGTGCGACGACGGCGCCATCAGCAGCAGCGTGCCGAGCAGCGCCGTGACGAAGGCGATGTAGTAGGCGACGCGCTCGTCGCGGTCGAGGTCGGCGAAGCTGTCGTAGAGGGGCAGCGTGAGAAGGAACGCGGTGATCAGCTGCACCCCCGGCAGCGTCGTGCGCAGCCCCTCGAGCAGCGACCGGAACTGGTCGTCGACGTCCGGTGGCGCCTGCCCACCGCCGCTGCCTGCTGCGCCGTCCCGGTCCTGCTCTTCTGATCGCCCGCCGTCCATGGGACCTCCTATTCCCTAGTCGGCCGATCACCACTCTCCGTGGTCTGTGGTCGTACCGGGTGGGGTACTGAGTGCGCCGTGGGCACGACATCCAGCACGTTCTTCGGCCGCGCGCGCTCCCGCTGGCGGGGCTGGCCCCGCTGGGTGCGGTGGCCGATCATCGGCGGCGTCGGCATCGGCGTCCTCGGAGTGGTCGGCATCGCGATCCTCTGGTTCACCGTGGAGCTGCCGGAGGACCCACCGGCGCTGCGCTCTGCGGTGGTCGTCGGGGTCGACGGGCGGGAGCTGGCGGTGCTCTCGCAGGACGGGCAGCGCTTCGAGGTGCCGCTCGGCGATGTCGCTCCGGTGGTGGTCGACGCCCTCATCGCGGCGGAGGACCGGCGCTTCTACGACCACAGCGGCATCGACCCGATCGGCATCTCCCGCGCGCTGTGGAGCAACGTCACGAGCAGCGGCACCCAGGGCGGCTCCACGCTCACGCAGCAGCTGGTGAAGAACGAGTACCTCTCGAGCGAGCGCACGCTGTGGCGCAAGGCGCGGGAGGCGGTGCTGTCGGTGAAGCTGGAGCGCACCGCTGACAAGGACGAGATCCTCGAGCGCTACCTCAACACCGTGTACTTCGGGCGCGGCTCCTACGGGATCGAGGCGGCGGCGCGGAACTACTTCGACACCTCGGCGGGCGAGCTCGACCTCCCCCAAGCCGCGCTGCTGGTCGGTCTGCTCCGCGCTCCCGAGTCGGCCGACCCGGTGGAGCAGCCGGAGGAGGCCCAGGCCCGGCGGGCCTCGGTGCTCGCCGACATGGTCGAGGCCGGCGTCATCGAGCAGGCCGAGGCGGATGCCGCAGCCGCGTCGCCCATCGAGGCATCGGAGCGCACCCGGGGCGTGACCCTGACCGCGGGCCTCGCTCCCCACTACGTCGAGTGGGTGCGGCAGCAGACGATCGACGCGGTGGGCGAGGACGCGGTGTACGGCGCCGGCCTGCGCGTGGTGACCACCCTCGACCTCGACGCCCAGGCCGCGGCCGAGGCGGCCGTGGCCGAGGTGCTGGGTGAGCCCGGCGGACCGCAGGCGGCCCTGGTGGCGCTCGACCAGGACGGCGCCATCCGCGCCCATGTCGGCGGACGGGACTTCAACGCCCTGCAGGTTGACCTCGTGCGAGGCGGCAAGGGCGGCGGATCGGGTCGTCAGCCGGGCTCGACGTTCAAGCCCTTCGTGCTCCAGGCCGCCCTGGAGGCCGGAGCGACGCTCGCTGATCGCTACCCCGGCCCGGCGAACATCGAGGTCGACGTGGACGGCGTGCCCTTCGAGGTCGACAACTACAACAGCCAGGGCTACGGCCAGCTCACACTGGCGGAGGCCACGGCCCGGTCGGTCAACACGGTCTACGCCCAAATGGTGGCCGAGGTCGGTCCTGCCGCCGTCGCGGAGGCCGCCGCGGATGCGGGCATCGACGCCGACCTCGATGCTGTGCCGGCCATCGCCCTCGGCGTCGAGGAGGTGTCGCCGCTCGACCTGGCCAGCGCCTACCTCACGTTCGCGGACGACGGCACGGCGGTGGAGCCCTACGCCATCACCCGCATCGAGGATGGCGACGGCAACGTGCTCTGGGAGCCCGACCGGCCCGAGCCGGTGGCCGGAGCCGTCGACCAGGACGTGGCCCGCGCCGTCACCTACGCGCTCCAGGGCGTCATCGACGGCGGCACCGGAGGTGCGGCGGACATCGGTCGGCCGGCGGCGGGCAAGACCGGCACGACGCAGGAGAACGTCGACGCATGGTTCGCCGGCTACGTGCCCGGCTACGCCGCGGTCGTCTGGATGGGCTACCCCGACGGCGCCAAGCCGATGGACGACGTGCAGGGGCGCTCGGTAACCGGTGGTTCGTTCCCCGCCGAGATCTGGGGGCGGTTCATGTCGGCGGCCATGGAGAGCCGCGAGGCACAGGCGTTCCCCGACCCTCCGTCGGAGATGCTCGAGCGCAGCCGGCCATCGGGTGGCGGCGGCAGCGATGCCGACGAGGGCAGCGACGACACGACGACGTCGACGTCGTCCACCACCTCCACGACCGTCGAGGGAGGCGACGACGAGGGCACCGAGACCGACGGGACCGACGAGGGTGGCACCGACGAGGGCACGACCACCACCGCTACGTCGACGCCCTCGACGACCGCCACCACCGCCCCGCCCGCGACCACGGCCACGACGGCCGCCGAGGGAGAGCCGGCGACGTTCGAAGACCCGGCGCCCACCACCACCGCCCCCGCGCCCGACGGCTGACGGACGGGCTC
>DATCYI010000494.1:0-14809 GCA_036570385.1 Acidimicrobiales bacterium
GCTCAGCCAGGCCGAGCGCGGCCGGGCCGTCGCCGGCGAGATCGGCGAGGACGGCACCGCCTGCCGCGCGCCGAGCGAGCAGCAGGGCAAGTGAGGCGGCGACGACGGTGGTGCCGGAACCACCCTTCGACGACCAGCAGGCAACGAGCATCGGTTCCTCCGACGGGCGCGCTGCGGCAAGGGCCGCAGCTGGGCTGCATCGGGGGAAGTCATCTCGACGGTAGACCCCACCCGATCGAGCAACAAGGGCCGATCCGCGCCGGCGGGTGTCGCGGAGGCGGTCGGAGCCCGCCGGTACCCTCGGGCCGTGCCCGTCGAGCCCCTCGTCGCCGCGTTCTTCGATCTCGACAAGACGGTGATCGCCAAGGCGTCGATGGTGGCGTTCAGCGGTCCGCTGCACCGAGCGGGGATGCTTCCCAGGCGGCTGATGCTGAAGGCCGCGTGGGGCCAGCTCGTTTACGCCCAGGTGGGGGCGTCGCCGGAGAAGCTCGAGAAGCTCCGCGAGTCGGTGCTCCGGCTGACCGTCGGGTGGGACCAGTCCGAGATCTCGGCGATCGTGCGGGAGACGATCGGCGACGTGATCGAGCCGATCGTCTACTCCGAGGCGGTGGACCGCATCCGGGCCCACCAGGAGTGGGGCCACAAGGTGTTCATCGTCTCGGCCTCTCCTGAGGAGGTCGTGGCGCCGATCGCGCAGCTGCTCGGCGTGGACGAGGCGGTCGCCACCCGCGCCGAGCTCGATGATCACGGCTGCTACTCCGGGCGCACCGAGCGCTACGTGTACGCCGAGGAGAAGGTCGTGGCCATGCGCGAGGTGGCCGAGCGAGACGGCATCGACCTCGACCACAGCTGGGCCTACTCCGACTCCGCCACCGACATCCCGATGCTCAGCGCGGTCGGGCACCCGGTTGCGGTCAACCCGGATCGTGAGCTGGCTCGGGCCGCCCGCGATCGCGGCTGGCAGGTGGAGCGCTTCGCACTCGAGGTGCCGCTGCGCGACCGCGTCCCCATGCCGGCGCCGCACCACGCCGCGATCGGTGGCGGCGCGCTGGCGCTGGGCGCCGCGGCGCTAGGTGGATGGGTGCTCTGGCGGCGGCTGGTGCAACAGCCGCCCCCCGAACCTCAGACGGCGCGGACCTTCTTGGCCGCAACAGTGGCAAGAGCAGCAAGGACGATGAGCAACAGCAGCTTCTTCATGGCTCGGAGGCTAGCGGAGCTCCCAACCCGTTAGCCCAAGCAGAGGTAAGCCGGGAGCGCGGGGGTGCGGCGGGGGTGTGGGGGCAGAGGCCCTTGTGCCGGAGCCCCCACCCGCGGAGGGGCGGCTCCGCCGCCCCGGAGCAGCAACGAGCGCGCCGAAGGCGCCCCGAATGGGTGACTCGCCGCAGGCCGCCGAAGGCGGCCGAGGACGACTACACAGCCAGAAGGTCGCGTGCGCCGGTGTCGCTGCTCGGGTGGCGGAGCTTCGACATGGCACGGGCTTCGATCTGGCGGATGCGCTCGCGGGTGAGGTTGAAGTGCTCCCCGACCTCTTCGAGGGTGCGGGGCTCGCCACGGTCGAGGCCGAAGCGCAGCTTCAGGATCTCGCGCTCGCGGTCGTCGAGGGGGGCGAGGAGCCGGTTGATCTCCTCGGGCAGCAGCGCGGTGGCGGCGACCTCGAAGGGGGACTCGGCGGAGCGGTCTTCGACGACGTCGCCCAGCTCGGCGTCGCCGTCTTCGCGCAGCGGCTCGGACAGCGAGAGGGGCTCGGCCGCGAAGCGCAGAGCCTCGGTGACCTTGTCCTCGGGCATCTCGACCTCGGCCGAGAGCTCGGCGAGGGTGGCGGGACGACCGAGCTTGAGCTCGAGGCGGGCGCGGGCCTTCTGCAGGCGGGCGAGGGTGTCGCCGGCGTGCACTGGAAGGCGGATGGTGCGGCCCGTGTTGGCGATGCCGCGGGTGATCGCCTGGCGGATCCACCACGTGGCGTAGGTGGAGAACTTGAAGCCCTTGCGCCAGTCGAACTTCTCGACGGCGTGCATCAGGCCCAGGTTGCCCTCCTGGATGAGGTCGAGGAGGGGGAGGCCGGACGCCTGGTACTTCTTGGCGATCGACACGACGAGGCGGAGGTTCGACTGCACGAAGGTGCGCTCTGCCGTCTCGCCTTGGCGTGACGTTCGGCGCAGCTCGCGCTTGCGGGCCGGCGTGACCTCGGTGCTGGTCTCCAGCTCGGTGCGGGCCTCGTTGCCGGCCTCGATGGCCTGGGCGAGGCGGACCTCGTCGTCCTTGGTGAGCAGGGGGTACTGACCGATGTCGGTGAGGTACAGCCTGACCAGATCTTCTTCGTCGCGTTCAACGCGCTCTTTGGCCAACGATGCACCTTCTTGTTCGTAGAGCTCGGAGATCCGACGGGCAGCGCACACGCCGGCGGGGGCCCGTCCAGGCCTTAGTAGTGATCCACGATACCGACTCGGTCAAGAGGCACCACCACGCGACGTGGTCAGATGTTGCGTTGAGACGCGAACGCGACGAGGAGGCGGGATGGGATCCAGCGACGGCGAGGTCGACCTCACCATGGTGCTGATGCGCTTCGACGCATCGGATCCGGCCCGTCTGCAGTCGGTGCTGGCGCGCTACGTGGTGCTGAGCCGGGGCCACCCGGGGTGCCGCAACATCGACCTCGCGCTCTCGGCCACGACCGCTGATCGCTTCGTGGTCGTCCAGAAGTGGGAGACCCCTGAGGCGCAGCGCCGCCACTTCGACTCCGCCGACATGGTCGAGATGGCGCGCTCGTGCGAGGGGCTGCTGTCGGCGCCGCCGGCGATCGACCTGCTCGAGCCGATCAGCGCCCACGACCTGGCCTGAGGCTCGGGCCAGCCGCTTCAGGCGGGGACGCCGGCGCCGGCGCTCGCGGAGATCGAGTCGATCTCGTTCCAGCTGAGGCGGTCGGCGGTCCAGAGCTGCTCGAAGGCGGCGTCGGCCACGTCGGTGAAGCCGTGCCGGGTCCTGAACTGGTAAAGGCGGCGCTGGCGCTGGACGCGGTGGCCGAGCCTTCCCAGGCGTCCGACGCAGTGCACCTGCCACGCCACCGACTGCGGGAGCGTGATCTCGTCGACGCCGGGTGGATCGCCGAACTCGGGATCCAGGCGGTCGCGGGCCTCGAAGAGGAGACGGCCGAGGACGTCGGTGGCGCCGTCGGGGTCGAGCTGGCGGGGTCGCCGCGGGTCTTCCAGCGCGCCCGACTCGAGGGTCAGCGTGATCGGGTCGAGCGAGACGAGCTGGGAGCGGCCGAGCGGGGTGGTCTCGTCGATCTCGATCACGACGTCGCGCTCAGCCGGGAGCCCGACCTCGCCGACCAGTCGCTCGACGATGGCGCGGATCTGCGCCGGGTCGAACAGGACCAGCGAGAACGACTCGGGCCGGATCTCGAGGGCCACCGTGACTACCCGGCCGCCGCGGCGGCCCGGTTGGCCTCGATGCGGGCCTCCATCTCCTCGCGAGCCTCCTTCGAGATCTCAGCCAGGGTGTCCATCTCCTCGTCCTTGAAGCCGGCCAGCTCGCGGAAGCGCCGGGCCAGGCGCACCGGGCTGTCGTCTTCCTCGCCCCGGAAGCCACCGAGGGAGAAGAGCTTGTCGACGACCCGCTGGAACTCGAGGGCCCGCTTCTGGCGGTCCTTGTCGTCGGCGGTCAGGCGCCGGAGCCAGTCGGAGCCCATCTTCACGTGGGTGACCTCGTCGGCGAGCATCCAGTCCTCGCAGAACTCGAGCACCTGGTCGCCGGCCACGTCGCCGAACTCGCGCATCGTGTTGAACACGTCGATGGCGAGCCCCTCGAGCGCACGGTTCACCCCGGTGAGCCGCAGGACCGGATCCGGGTTGCAGGCCGCCTCGTAGAGGAAGGTGTTCTCGGCGAACTCGCCGATGTCGGTGCCCATGTGGTCGCTGAGCTTGATGGAGATCTCGCAGTGGCGAGCCTCGTCCCAGCACTGGCGGGCCATGTCGAGCTTGAGCTCGAAGGGCACCTCGGGGATGCCCTCGCCGTTGCCCGACCCGACCTCGAAGTCCCAGCAGGTGCGGCCGGCGCCCTCGAGGGCCTGGATCTCGCCGACGAAGATGCCGTGCATGAGCGAGCGGGCGGCGTCGGGCGCGTCGGGGCGCTCCGGGGTGAGCCGACCCGGGTTGCGGCGCTTGGCCGCCGCAGGGTCGGCGGGCTGCGCGTTCCGAGGATCGTTGATCCGATCCATGATCGGCACCCGCACGAAGCGCTCGTCGCGGGCCAGATCCTCGACGGGGAATGACTTCCTCATGCGTGTGCCTCCGCTTCCGTTGAGTACGAGTCGCCGATCGTGCCGGGGCCGGCGATGCCGCCGGCGGCCAGGAGCAGGCGCTGCAGGGCCAGCTGGTGATCGACGGCGCGCTGCAGCTCTTCGGGGGTCTCGATGAGCGACTGCAGCATCATCTCGCCGTCGCGCCAGTCGTCCAGCTCGTCTTGCAGGATGAACTTGAGAGACCGGATGGTCGGTGCGTCGGTGATCGTCGATGTGTTGTTCAGGTGGTACGTGTAGGCCGCGATCTTGGCCGGGATGAGCACGCGGTAGGCGCCGACGAGCTTCTCGATCGTGAGCTCGGGTGCCTCGGGCTCGGTCATCGCGTCGACGAAGGCGACGAGCTCGTCGTTCGGTGCGACCGTGAGCCGCTCGGGGTTCATCTCGCGGAGCTCGGGGAGGCGCTTGTGCCAGAGCTCGGCGTGCCAGGCGTGGTGGTAGCAGTGCGTGCCGAGGCGCAGCTTCACGTCGAGCTCGGGGACCGTGGCGACCCATCCTCCGAGCACCTCGAAGAGGCGCATCTCGATCCACTTGTAGTGGCCGACGCGCCGTGCCGACTCCTCCACTGTGAAGCTGCCAGGCAGCTCTCGGCGGTCCCACGGCGCGAAGGGCGCTCGCGGCTTGCTCGGATCGGCCACCCAAACCCCCGGGGTCTCAGCTCGGTCGCCGGCGCATCACGCCGAAGAACCATCGTTATCGAGCCAGCCTCCCCCAGCCTGACCGTTGGGTCAAGGTCCCCCGCCGGCGGTGGGGACCGGTCGCTGGCCGGTTGCTCTCAGCCGCGGTAGCGGTTGGTGACCGGCATGCGGCGGTCCTTGCCGAAGGCCTTGGAGGAGATGCGCGGGCCGAGCGGGCTCTGGCGGCGCTTGTATTCGGCCACGTCGACGAGGCGGGTCACCTTGTCGACGACGTCGGCGTCGAAGCCGCTCGCGATGATCTCGCCCCTGGTCAGGTCGAGCTCCACGTAGGCCTCCAGGAGCGGGTCGAGCACCTCGTAGGGAGGCAGCGACTGGTCGTCGCGCTGGTCGGGCCGCAGCTCGGCCGACGGCGGCTTCGTGAGCACCGACTCGGGCACGAGCTCGCGGCCGGCCCGCTCGTTGCGCAGCCGGCACAGCTCGTAGACGAGCAGCTTCGGCACGTCCTTCAGCGGGGCGAAGCCACCGGCGGTGTCGCCGTAGAGGGTGGAGTAGCCGACCGCCGACTCGCTCTTGTTGCCGGTGGTCAGGACGAGCCAGCCCCGGAACTTGTTCGAGAGCGCCATCAGGAGCATGCCGCGGATGCGGGGCTGCAGGTTCTCCTCGGTCAGGTCTTCGGCCAGGCCCTCGAAGCTCGGAGCCAGCATCTCGAGGAAGGCCGAGTGCCCCGGCTCGATGGCGATGGTGCGCAGGTCGATGCCGGTGGCCGCGCACAGCCGCTCGGAGTCGGTGACGGAGTGGTCGGACGAGTAGCGGCTCGGCATCGACACCGCGTGGACGTGCTCCGGGCCGAGGGCGTCGGCGGCGATGATCGCCACGAGCGACGAGTCGACGCCGCCGGAGAGCCCGAACACCACGTCGGTGAAGCCGTTCTTGACCGCGTAGTCGCGCGTGGCGAGCACCAGGGCGTCGTAGACCTCGCCGACCGGGTCGAGCAGCTCGGCGACGACCGGGGGCTGGGCCGGCTCAGGGTGCTGGGCCACCGGGTCGCTCACCGTGATGACCGGAAGCGCTGGCGCGGTGTCGCGACCTCGTGGGTCGAGCAGGCGGGTGCGGAAGACCGGTCGGATGTCGAGGTCGACGATCTGCACGTGCTCCACCATCTGTGGTGACCGGGCGACGAGGTCGCCGCGCTCGTCGACCACGAAGGACGCGCCGTCGTAGATCAGCTCGTCCTGTCCGCCCACCTCGTTCACGTAGGCGATGTGGCAGTGGGCGTCCTCGGCGCGGGTGGCCACCATCCGCTCGCGCTCCGCCTGGCGCCCCTGGAAGTAGGGCGAGCCGTTGGGGATCACTATCAGCTCGGCTCCGCCGGCCGACTGGTCGGCGATCGAGCCCTCGGGGCTCCACACGTCCTCGCAGATGGAGATCCCGACCTTGACTCCGGCTACGTCGAAGAGGGTGTAGGGCAAGACGCCGGGGGCGAAGTAGCGCTCCTCGTCGAACACGGCGTAGTTGGGCAGCAGGCGCTTGTGGTAGCAGCCCACCACCTCGCCGTTGGCGCACATGGCGGCGGCGTTGCGCAGGTCGCGGTCGGCGTCGACGAAGCCCACCACCGCGGCGCACCTGCCGGTGCGCGACGCGATGTGGTTCAGCACCTCACGGTTGGCGCTCACGAAGCCGGGCTTCAGCAGCAGGTCCTCCGGCGGGTAGCCGGTGATGGCCAGCTCGGGGAACACGGCGATGTCGCTGCCGGCTCCAGCCGCGGCCTCGTAGGCGCGGAGGATCCGCTCGACGTTGCCGTCCAGGTCGCCGACGACGGTGTTGATCTGGCAGAGCGCCACGCGGATGTGAGCCACGTGGTCAGCGTACGCGGCGCCCGTCGCCCGCGAGACTGGCCGGGTGACCACCGCGCCCGAGCACCTGATCGAGCTGGTCGAGCGCTCGGCCGATCGCGAGCGGGTGCGGGTGAGCCTGGACCAGCTCCGGGTCGAGCGCCCCGATGAGCTGGAGCCGGTGCTGGACGATCTCGAGCAGGCTCGGACGCTGGTGGCGCTCCTCGCCGCGAGCCGCAGCCTGACCCGCCTTCTGCGCGGAGACCCTCTGGCGCTGCCTTCGCTGGCCGACGTCGACCGGCGGATGGCGGCGCCTGAGGGGTCGATGGACGAGGTCGTCGCGTGGGAGCGGCGCGAGATCCTGCGCATCGCCGCTCGCGACCTGACCGGGCGCGACGGGGTGGAGGCCACGACGGGGTTGCTCGCAGACGTGGCCCGCGACGTCCTCGTCGCCGCGCACGGCGCAGCCGGGGCCG
The DNA here is from genome assembly GCA_036570385.1 of Acidimicrobiales bacterium. Classification (GTDB taxonomy): domain Bacteria; phylum Actinomycetota; class Acidimicrobiia; order Acidimicrobiales; family VFJN01; genus VFJN01. The sequence goes on from DATCYI010000494.1 coordinate 7,244, forward strand.
ACCTCGGCGACGGCGACGAGCTGGTGGTCGTCGGGATGGGCAAGCTCGGCGGGCACGAGCTCAACTACTCCAGCGACATCGACGTCCTCTTCGTCGGCGAGGGTGATCCGCAGCGTCTCGGCAGAGCAGCCCGCACGATCCTCGGCGAGGCCGGCCGCTGCTTCCGGGTCGACGCCGACCTGCGACCGGAGGGTCGTGACGGACCGCTGTGCCGGAGCCTCGGCTCCTACGAGCGGTACTGGGCCCGTTGGGCCGATCCATGGGAGCGACAGGCGCTGGTGAAGGCCCTGCCGGTGGCCGGCGCAGCCGAGCTCGGCGAGCGCTGGGCTGCCTCCGCCGCCACCATCGTGTGGGACCAGCCCTTCACGGCCGACGACCTGCGCTACGTGCGCCGAATGAAGGTCCGGGCCGAGGAGCAGATCTCGCTGCGCGGCACCGCCGACCGGGAGATCAAGCGCGGCCCCGGCGGCATCCGCGACATCGAGTTCGCGGCGCAGCTGCTCCAGCTCGTCCACGGGCGCGTCGACCTCGAGCTGCGCACGCCGAACACCCTCGCGTCGCTGTCTGCCCTGAGCGACGGTGGCTACGTCGAGCCCGACGACGCCACGATGCTGGCCGAGTCCTACCGGTTCCTGCGTCGGGTCGAGCACGCGCTCCAGCTGGATGACGAGCGCCAGACCCACACGGTGCCCGACGACCGCGACGAGCGCCGGCGGGTGGCGCGCGTCCTCGGCTTCGCCGGGTCTCCCGCCGCCAGCGCCACGCAAGCGTTCGACGAGGCGCTGGCCCTGGTGCGAACCCGCGTGCGCTCGGTGCACGAACGGGTGTGGTTCCGTCCGCTGCTCGACTCGCTCGCCGGGGCTGGTCCGCTCGACGCCGAGGCCGCAGCCGAGCGGCTCGAGGCGTTCGGCTTCACAGACGTCGAGCGCACCCGGCAGGCCGTCACCGAGCTGACGCGAGGTCTGACCCGATCGTCGCGGATGATGCGCCAGCTCCTGCCGCTCCTGCTCGACTGGCTGTCGTCGGCGCCCGATCCCGATCTCGGGTTGCTCGGGTTGCGCAAGCTGGCGTCGGGCGAGCGTCGCGCCAGCGAGCTCGCCACCACGTTCCGGGAGTCGCCCCAAGCGGCCCGCCACCTGGCCCTGCTGCTCGGCACCAGCCGGCAGGTCGGCGACATCCTGCAGGCCAACCCCGACCTGATCGAGCGCCTGCCCCACGTCGAGCAGCTGAGGACGAAGCCCCGTCTCGAGCTGGTCGAGAGCGCGGTCGCCGGCATCCGGTGGCGCGGCGAGATCTCCGAGCAGCAGGCGGCGCTGCGGCGCTGGAAGCAGCGCCACCTCCTCGGGGTGGCGGCGCGCGACCTGCTCGCCGAAGCCGACGTGGCCACCGTCGGCGCCGACCTCTCGTCGCTGGCCGAAGCCGCGCTCGAGGCAGGGCTGCACGCGCTGGCGCCCAAGGTCCGCATAGCGGTCGTGGCGTTCGGGCGCTTCGGTGGAGCAGAGGTCGGCTACCCGAGCGACCTCGACGTGGCCTTCGTGCACGAGGGGAGCGACGCGCGCTCGGTGGAGGAGGCCGACCGGGTCGCAGCCGGCCTTGTGCGCTTCCTCGGAGGGCCCACACCGGCCGAGCGGATCTGGGAGATCGACGCCACCCTCCGACCGGAGGGCCGCACCGGCCCGCTGTCGCGCAGCCTCCAGGGCTGGCAGGCCTACCTCGCTCGTTGGGCGTCGACCTGGGAGCGCCAGGCCTACCTGCGGGTTCGTCCGGTGGCCGGTGACCTCACGCTCGGCGACGCCCTCGTCGGGGACATCGCCGAGGCGATCCGGTCCCGGCCGCTCTCGGCCGAGGACGCTCGCGACATCCGCCGGATGAAGGTGCGCATCGAGCAGGAGCGCATCCCCGCCAACGAGGACCCTGAGTTCCACCTCAAGCTCGGGCCCGGCTCGCTCTCGGACATCGAGTGGACGGTGCAGCTGCTCCAGCTGCGCCACGGGCTCGCCGGCACCAACACGCTCGGCGCACTCGACGACCTGGTGGCCGCGGGCCACATGCCGGAGGACGACGCCGCTGTCCTGGTCGACTCGTACCGGTTCTGCGAGCACACGCGGAACCGAAGCTTCCTCGTCACCGGCCCCGGCGACGCGCTGCCGACCAGGCCGGAGCGAGCGCTGCCGCTCGCCCGCTCGCTGGGAACGACCGTGCCCGAGCTGCGCGACGAGTACCGCCGGGTCACGAGGCGCGCTCGACGCGTCGTCGAGCACTGGTTCTACGACCAGGCCTGACCACGCTGCGTGGTGCGCGAAGATGACCCGGCCCGGACCACGGTGGTCCGTCACACCAAGGGGGTCAGGTGCCGCTCCACCCGCAGGTCCAGCAGATGCTCGACGCGTTGGCGGCGATGGGTTCGCCGCCCATCGAACAGACGAGCCCCGTCGAGGCCCGCGCTGCCTACGCACAGCTCGCGATGATGTCCGTGCCCGAGGAGGTCGACCGGGTCGACGACCGTCACGTGCCCGTGCCCGAAGGTGACGACATCCCCGTACGGGTCTACACGCCGGCCGATGCCGTGGCCGGCGAGGCCGGCGTGCTCGTGTGGTTCCACGGCGGTGGCTGGGTGATCGGCGACATCGCCACCGCCGATGCCACCTGCCGGGCCCTCGCCAACCGCTCGGGCGCCGTCGTGGTGTCGGTCGACTACCGCCTCGCCCCCGAGCACCAGGCGCCCGCCGCGCTCGACGACTGCCTCGCCGCGCTGAGCTGGACCGTCGAGAACGCCGAGCTCCTCGGCATCGACGCAACCAAGGTCGCCGTGGGCGGCGACTCCGCCGGCGGGAACCTGGCGGCGCTCGTCTGCCAGCGAATGCGCGACGAGTTCGGGCCGGCCATCGAGTTCCAGCTGCTCGTCTACCCGGTCACCGACTGCACCCTCAGCCACCCCTCGATCGAGGAGAACGCCGAGGGCTACTTCCTGACCAAGGCCACGATGCAGTGGTTCTGCGCGCACTACCTGGGAGAGCAGGATCCGGCATCGGCGGCGGTGTCGCCGCTGCGGGCCGAGTCGCTCGCCGGGCTCCCGCCGGCCCTCGTCATCACCGCGGAGTACGACCCCCTCCGCGACGAGGGCGAGGCCTACGCCGCGGCCCTGAAGGCTGCGGGCGTCCCGGTCGAGGCGACCCGGTACAACGGTCAGATCCACGGGTTCTTCGCGATGGAGTCGGTGCTCGACGACGCGAAGCACGCCGTCGACATGGCCGGCGCCGCGCTGCGAGCCGCGCTGGCGTGAGGAACACCGTCCTAGCCTTCGCGCTGGCGCTGGCGCTCCTCGGAGCGTGCTCCGACGACCAAGACCCGGGTGTGTCACCGGGCGGGTCCGAGGGTCCGGCCACCACCTCGCGGACCCTGCAGCCGTGCCCGCCGGGTGGGCCCGATGCCACCACCCCGGCCGCGGGGTGCCTCGACGCCGAGGGGCAGGTCGTCAGGCCCTGACCCCGGGCGCCGCCCCAATCGCGGTCCGAGCGCGCCGCCGACGTAGCGTGCGCGTTCGTGCCCACACGGTTCGGTGGATCGAGGCTCGCGCTGCGCCACCCTGCGCAGTACGTCGTGCTCGCGTTCGCCGTCGCCAGCCTCGTCGGGGGAGCGCTGCTGTTCCTACCGGTCGCGACGGAGACGCCGGAGGGGACCGGCTGGGTGACGGCGCTGTTCACAGCCACCTCGGCCGTGTGCGTGACGGGCCTCTCGGTGGTCGACACCGGCGGGCACTGGTCGGCCTTCGGCGAGGGCGTGATCCTCGTGCTGATGCAGATCGGCGGGCTCGGCATCATGACCCTGTCGTCGCTCATCGTCGTGGGCCTCGCCCGCCGGCTCGGCCTCCGCCAGCGGCTGATCGCTGCCGCGTCGACCGGCTCGCTCGAGCTCGGCGACGTCCGGCGGATCCTCACGGGGATCGTGCGGGTGACCATCGTGTTCGAGGTCGGAGCCGCGATCGTGCTCTTCCTGCGGTTCTGGCTCCACTACGACGAGAGCGCCGGGCGGGCCGCCTACCTCGGCGTCTTCCACGCTGTGTCCGGCTTCAACAACGCCGGCTTCGCTCTGTTCGCGGACAACATGATCGGGTTCCGCAGCGACCCGGTGGTGCTCGGCACCATCGCCCTGCTCATCATCGTCGGCGGCCTCGGGTTCCCGGTCTGGGCCCAGATCGGACGCCGGCCCTGGGGCCCGCAGGGCTGGGACCTCCACGCCAAGCTCACGGTGTCGGTGACGGTCGTGCTGCTGCTGGGGGGCGCCGTGCTCTTCACGTGGTGGGAGTGGACCAACCCCGCCACCCTCGGTGGGCTCTCGTGGTTCGACGCCTCCGTCAACGGCTTCTTCCACAGCGTCGTGCCCCGCACCGCCGGCTTCAACTCGGTCGACCTGGGCGCCGTGCGCGCCCCCACGCAGCTCCTCACCGAGATGCTGATGTTCATCGGCGGCGGGAGCGGCTCGACCGCCGGCGGCATAAAGGTGACGACCTTCGCCGTGCTCGGCTTCGTGATCTGGGCAGAGGTGCGAGGCGACCCTGACGTCGTCGTCTTCAAGCGACGCATCCCCACCGCCGCCCAGCGCCAGGCCATCACCGTTGCGCTGCTCGCCCTGGTGGTGCTCGTCGGAGCCACCATGCTGCTGCTCGCCACCAGCCCGCTCGGCCGCTCCGCGCTGTTCTTCGAAGCCGTCTCCGCGCTGGGCACAGTTGGGCTCTCCACCGGCATAACGCCGCTGCTCTCCACGGCGTCCCAGCTGATCGTCATCGGGCTGATGCTGCTCGGGCGCGTCGGCCCGCCGACCCTGTTCGCCGCCCTCGTGCTGCGGCAACGAGAGCGCTTGTACCGCCATCCAGAAGAGAGGCCGATCATTGGCTGAGCGAACCCACCACCGCAGAGACCCCTCCCGCGACCGCGGGAAGGCAGTCGCCGAGGCCCCGCAGCCCGGCGAGCCGATCCTCGTCCTCGGCCTCGGTCGCTTCGGCGGGGCCGTGGCCGCGGAGCTCGTCCGCCTGGGCTTCGAGGTGCTCGGCGTCGACGCGTCGGCGCGCAACGTCCAGCACTACGCCCGGCTCATCACCCACGTGGTCGAGGGCGATGCAACCAGCGACGAGGTGCTGCGCCAGCTGGGAGCGGCCGAGGTGCGCCACGCGGTCGTGGGCATCGGCTCCGACATCGAGGCCAGCATCCTCGCCACTGCGGCGCTCGAGGACCTCGGTGTGGCGAACATCTGGGCCAAGGCGGTCACCAAGGCCCACGGTCGCATCCTCGAGCGCGTCGGCGCCCACCACGTGATCTACCCCGAGCACGACATGGGCCACCGTGTTGCCCACCTCCTCGGTGGGCGCATGATCGACTGGCTCCAGCTCGACGAGCAGTTCGCTCTGGTCGAGACGGTCGTTCCTCGGACGCTGGCCGGCCAGACGCTGCAGGATGCCGGCGTCCGCGCCGCTTACGGCGTCACCGTCGTGTGCGTGAAGCCGGCGGGAGGCACGTTCACCTACGCCACCCCCGACACGGTCATGGAGCGCGGCGACGTGCTGGTCGTGGCCGGGCCCACCGAGGCCGCGGAGGCCTTCGCCCGGCTGGCCTGACGCGGCTGAGCCCTCGACGGTGGGGGCAGTCGTCGAGGGCTCAGCGCGTCTGTCGGCCGAGTCGTGACCCGGCCTCAGGTTCGCGACGCTCCCTACCACCGCCCCATCCGTCTCAAACCGGAAGTCGCGAGGGCGGGAACCGCTGGCTTGTCCCCCGTCGTCTCATGGGGGACGGAGGCGAGCGGCGGTTCGCCCGGACCCGAGGAGACACGATGGAGACGACGTCAGGTGGGGGAGCGAAGGCGGCCCTGCTCGCGCTGATGGTGTTCGTCGCGGCGATCGCCGTGGCGCTCGCCGGCGACTCGAGCACCGCCGGTGCGTCCGAGCTCGAGACGTTCGCCTCGTGCGAGGAGCTCGACGACTGGATGCAGTCCTCCCAGGGGGCGGCGCGCACGCTGCCGACGACGGGCTTCGCCATCGAGGACACCGACGAAGCCGCATCCGCCAGCGGTGACGACTCTGGCGGGGCCGGCGCTGAGGGCTCGACCGAGTCGACGAGCGCGGCGGCCGCGCCCGTAGACGGCGCAGGGGTCGGCAGCACGAACGTGATCGTCGAGGGCATCGACGAGCTCGATCGCGTCGAGGTCCTCTCGGACGGGCGGATGCTCGCCACAGGCGAGCGGACCCTGCACCTCGTCGACGTGGAGGGCGCCCGGTCGCTGGCCTCCCTCGACGTCCCGTACGGCGCGCAGGTGTCGTACGACGCCGAGCGCTCCCTCATCTGGGTGGCCGGATCCGACGATGCCGGCGCCACCGTGGTGCTGCGGGTCGCCTTGGAGGGTGACGGGTTCGAGACGGAGGGCACGTGGCGCTCTGCCGGCTGGCTCCTCACCGGACGCCGCACCGGCGGCGGCTTCCACGTCGTCCTGACCGAGGGCTTCAGCGGACCCGTCCCCTTCGAGGGCGGGCCGGTGCCCTGTGACGACGTGCTGCACCCCGCCGGTCCGGCTGCGCCCGAGGCGACTCTGATCGCCACGCTTCCCTCCGAGGGAGCGCTGGAGCCGGCCCAGGCCACGGAGATCGTCGGCGCCGGCCAGCACGTGCACCTCACCGACGACGCCGTGTTCGTGGCCACCCCGCTGTTTGGCGCCGAGCAGGCGACGTCGCTGCACCGCTTCGACCTCGCCACCCTGACCCACACCGGCTCGGGACGCGTCGACGGCTACCTGCTCAACGAGTTCGCCCTGTCGGCCCACGAGGGGCACCTTCGGGTCGGCGTCACCGTGGGCGGCGGCCGCATGGGCATCCCGATGCCGATCGAACCGGGCATCGGCGACAGCAGCTCCGCCGCGGAGAGCGACGCCGTGGCCGGCGAAGCCGAGCTCAGCGTCGAGCAGCCGCTGAACGAGATCGTGGTGCTCGACACCGACGGCGACCTCGACGTGGTCGGGCGCACCGCCCGCTTCGGGCTGCCCGACGAGACGCTCCACGGGATCCGCTTCGTCGGCGACACCGCCTACGCGGTCACCTTCCTGCAGACCGATCCGTTCTACGTCGTAGATCTCGCCGACCCCGCGCAGCCGCGGGTGGTGGGCGAGGTCAAGCTGCCCGGCTTCAGCTCTTACCTGCACCCGGTCGGCGACGGCATGGTGGTCGGGTTCGGGCCGGACGAGTCGGGCGAGGCCGCCGCCAAGCTCTTCGACGTGTCGGACCCGACCCAGCCGGCGGTCGTGTCGTCGGTGGCGCTGGGCGACGAGTCGCCGGTGGTCGGCGACCACCACGCCTACCTCCAGCTCGAGGGCGACCGGTTCGCGGTCCCCGCCACCACCTGGGAGCCGATCACGCCGGTCGACTGCGATCCTGCGGTCACCGAACAGCGGCTCGAGCGGGCGGCGGAGCTCGAGCGCCAGCTGCAGGGCACCATCACCGAGCAGGCGACCGACGCCATCTACCGAGAGCTCGATCAGATCTGGTCCGATCCGTGCGTGAGCGGTGGAGGATCCCAGCCGCGAAGC